>NZ_WWCX01000074.1:0-31130 GCF_009857655.1 Duganella vulcania | reverse complement strand
CGCGCCTGCCGCCGCCGCTGCTGCGCCTGCCGCGGCACCGGCCGCCGCTGCCGCCGCTCCTGCCGCAGCGCCAGCACCTGTCCCGAACAAGGGCGACACCGCCTGGATGATGGTGTCGACCATCCTGGTCATCATGATGTCGATTCCCGGCCTGGCGCTGTTCTACGGCGGCCTGGTCCGTTCCAAGAACATGCTGTCGATCCTGCTGCAGGTGTTCACCATCTTCGCGCTGATCATTGTGCTGTGGTGCGTGTATGGCTACTCGCTGGCCTTCACCGAAGGCAATTCCTTCATCGGTAAATTCGACCGTGCCTTCCTGAACGGCATCTGGGATCCGGCCAAGGCCACGTTCTCGACCGCCGCCACCTTCAGCAAAGGCGTTGTCATTCCCGAGTTCGTGTACGTGGTGTTCCAGGCGACCTTCGCCGCCATCACCTGCGGCCTGATCGTCGGCTCCTTCGCCGAACGCGCCAAGTTCACCGCCGTGCTGGCTTTCGTCGTGCTGTGGTTCACCTTCGCCTACCTGCCGATTGCCCACATGGTCTGGTTCTGGACCGGTCCTGACGCGATCAAGGATGCGGCAACGCTGGCAACCGAAACCGCCAAGGCCGGCTTCCTGTGGCAAAAAGGCGCGCTGGACTTCGCCGGCGGCACCGTGGTGCACATCAACGCCGCAGTTGCCGGCCTGGTGGGCGCCTACATGATGGGCAAACGCGTCGGCTACGGCCGCGAATCCATGGCACCGCACTCGCTGACCATGACCATGATCGGCGCTTCGCTGCTGTGGGTGGGCTGGTTCGGTTTCAATGCCGGTTCGGCACTGGAAGCGGGCGACGTCGCCGCGCTGGCCTTCGTCAACACGCTGCTGGCCACCGCCGCCGCCACCATGTCGTGGCTGCTGGGCGAGTGGATCGTCAAGGGCAAGCCTTCGATGCTGGGTGCCGCTTCGGGCGCCGTTGCCGGCTTGGTGGCCATCACCCCGGCTTGCGGTTACGTCGGTCCGATGGGCGCGCTGATCATCGGCCTGCTGGCTGGTGTGGTCTGCCTGTGGGGCGTGAACGGCCTGAAACGCCTGCTGGGCGCGGATGACTCGCTGGATGTGTTCGGCGTGCACGGCGTCGGCGGCATCATGGGCGCGCTGCTGACCGGCGTGTTCGCTTCGCCATCGCTGGGCGGCCAGGGCGTGTTCGACTACGTCACCAACAAGATGTCGGCCGATCCGTACTCGATCGTCAGCCAGGTCACCATCCAGGCGACCGCCGTCGGCACCACCATCCTGTGGTCGGCCATCGTATCGCTGATCGCCTACAAGCTGGTCGACATCGTCATCGGCCTGCGCGTACCGGAAGAAGAGGAACGCGAAGGCCTGGACATCACCAGCCATGGCGAGTCCGCGTATCACGCTTAAACCTATGCCTGATTGATAACGTTGCACAGGCCCGCCACGGCGGGCCCCTCGAAAGCGCCTCTTTGTAGGCGCTTTTTTTATTTCCCGCCTTTAAAATAGGGTTTTCGCCCCGATTTGGGCTATCTGCACGGTAATATCCGATGTTCTGCGTGCCTGGAGGGTCGTCCTCCCGCATCATTTAAGGAAGTAATCATGGTTCCCCATCTCGCCACGGCCCTGACCGGACCGCTGCTCGACCTCGAAGAAAAAATCCTGGCCGCGACGCCAGCCATTGAGCGCTGGTTCCGCCTGGAGTGGCAGGAACACACGCCGCCGTTCTATTGCTCGGTCGACATGCGCAACGCCGGCTACAAGCTGGCGCCGGTCGACACCAACCTGTTCCCCGGCGGCTTCAACCACCTGGCGACCGAAATGCTGCCGCTGTCGGTGCAGGCCGCCATGGCCGCGATCGACAAGTATTGCCCGGACGCCCGCAACCTGCTGCTGATCCCGGAAGTGCACGAACGCCATCCGACCTATTGGCAGAACGTGGCCCGGCTGATGCAGATCTTCCGCCAGACCGGCCTGCATGTGCGCCTGGGTTCGCTGTCGCCGGAAATCACCCAGCCGACCCCGCTGCCTCTGCCGGACGGCAACATGCTGGTGGTCGAGCCGCTGGTGCGCTCGGCCAACGGCCGCCGGCTGGGCCTGAAGGATTTCGACCCGTGCACGATTTTGCTGAACAACGACCTGTCGGCCGGCATTCCTGACATTTTGCAGAACATCCACGAGCAAAGCCTGCTGCCACCGCTGCATGCCGGCTGGGCCCTGCGCCGCAAGAGCAACCACATGAACGCGTACGACGAGGTGGTCAAGAAGTTCGGCAAGCTGATCGGCGTCGACCCGTGGATGCTCAATCCCTTCCACGCCAAGTGCGACGCGGTCAACTTCCGCACCGGCGAGGGCTACGATTGCCTGGCCGCCAATGTCGACACGCTGCTGTCCAAGATCAAGAAGAAGTACAAGGAATACGGCATGAAGGACCACAAGCCGTTCGTGATCGTCAAGCCGGACGCCGGCACCTACGGCACCAGCATCCTGACGATCAAGGATTCCAGCGAAATCAAGGACTTGAGCCAGGCCCAGCGCGACAAAATGATCGTCATCAAGGATGGCAAGGAAGTGACCGACTTCATCATCCAGGAAGGCGTGCCGACCTTCGAGAGCATCAAGGACGCGGTGGCCGAGCCGGTGGTCTACATGATCGACCGCTACGTGGTGGGTGGCTACTACCGCGTGCACGCCGAGAAGGGCATCGACCAGAACCTCAACGCGCCGGGTTCGCAGTACGTGCCGCTGGCGTTTGCCCAGCAGCACGCGGTGCCGGACCTGAAGGCCAAGCCGGGCACGGCCGCGCCCAACCGTTTCTACGTGTACGGCGTGGTGGCGCGGCTGGCCTTGCTGGCGGCGTCGCTGGAAATGGAACGCACCGATCCGAACCCGGAAGTGTACTAAGCGCCCGGGGAGCGGACTGGTCCGCTCCCGGGTGCCGCCGGCGAATCTCGGCTAAAATCAGGCATTACCCCGATTGGATGCGCCCATGAAAATAGCTTTCCTCGCCGATCCCCTGGCCAGCTTCAAGACCTACAAGGACTCGACCTACGCCATGATGGTGGAGGCGGCCAGGCGCGGCCATACCGTCTACGCCTTCGAGCAAAACGACATGGCGCTGGACGGCGGCGTGGTCTACGCCAACGCGGCCGTGATCACCATGACCGGCGACAGCCACGACTGGTTCCGCGCGGCGCCGTCCCACGAAACCAACCTGGGCGATTTCGACGCCATCATCCAGCGCAAGGATCCGCCGTTCGACATGGAGTACATCTACGGCACCTACCTGCTGGAGCTGGCTGAAAAGCAGGGCGCGCAGGTGTTCAACAAGCCGTCGGCGATCCGCGACCACAATGAAAAACTGTCGATCGCCCAGTTCAGCCAGTACACCTCGCCGACCCTGGTGACGTCCGACGAAGCCCGCATCCGCGCCTTCCAGAAGCACCACGGCGACATCATCCTCAAGCCGCTGGACGGCATGGGCGGCGCCGGCGTGTTTCGCGTGACGGCTGACGGCATGAACCTCGGCTCCATCATTGAAACGCTGACCGACAACGGCGCCCGCACCATCATGGTGCAGCGCTACATCCCCGAAATCGTGCAAGGCGACAAGCGCATCCTGGTCATCGGTGGCAAGCCGGTGCCATATTGCCTGGCGCGCATCCCGCAAAACGGCGAAGTGCGCGGCAACCTGGCGGCCGGCGGCATGGGCGTGGCCCAGCCGCTGACCGAGCGCGACGCCGAAATCGCCAACGCGCTGGGCCCGATACTGGCCGCCCGTGGCCTGTTGCTGGTAGGATTAGATGTTATCGGTGATTGCCTCACGGAAGTGAACGTCACCAGTCCGACCTGCTTCCAGGAAATCACCCAGCAAACGGGCTTCCAGGTGGCGGCGATGTTCCTCGACGCCGTCGAAGCGGCCGTGGCGCAGGGCAAACAACTTAAAAATTAACAATAATGCCGGACGCCGTCAAAAAACGTCCGCGCTCACTGGCGGTTTAAGAATATGGTTGGCATACTGCTTATGACGCACGCTCCACTGGGACAGGCTTTTATTGCCGCCTGCGCCCATGTGTTCCGTGGTCCGACCGAGCGCCTGGAGGCGATCGACGTGGTCGCCGACCAGGATCTCGCCGAAGTCCAGGCACTGGCCTCGGAGGCGATCAAGCGTCTCGACGATGGCGACGGGGTGCTGGTCATCACCGACGTCAAAGGCGGCACGCCCGCCAATTGCTGTAACCGTCTGGCGGACGCCGGCCGGGTGGAGGTCATCGCGGGCATCAGTTTGCCGATGCTGCTGCGCGCCATCACCTACCGCCGCGACACGCTGGACGTGGTGGTCGAGATGGCCCTGGCCGGCGCGCAGAGCGGGGCCGTGCGCGTCGACAACCGGATCAGGGTCGGGCAGCCCTGAGGCCGGATTTATGTGGCCGCCGCGTGCATGCATGGCGGCGGTTTTTTGCAGTGCGCATTTCTGATTGAGACAAAAGAAAAATGATTCAACAAGAACTTGAGATTATCAACAAGCTTGGTTTGCATGCGCGTGCCTCCGCCAAATTCACCCAACTGGCAGCCAAATTCCAGAGCGACGTCTGGCTGACCCGCAACGCGCGCCGCATCAACGCCAAGTCCATCATGGGCGTGATGATGCTGGCCGCCGGCAAGGGCGCCAAGGTCATGCTGGAAGCCGACGGCGCCGACGAGGGCGATTGCATCGCGGCGCTGACGGCGCTGGTCAACGACAAGTTCGGCGAAGGCGAGTAATGCCGGCGGAACGCAGCCGTCCACGTACCCCCACAGGTCCGCCTATGGCTTCCTTCACCCTGCATGGCATCCCGGTTTCGCGCGGCATCGCCATCGGCCGCGCGCACAAGCTCGCGCCGGCGGCGCTGGACGTCAAGCACTACCTGGTGGCGGAAGAGCATCTGGAGGCGGAAGTAGCGCGATTGCAGCAGGCGCTGGCGCAGGTGCACAAGGAACTGCAGACGCTGTGGAACGAGCTGCCGAAGGACGCGCCGACCGAACTGGGCGCCTTCATCGACGTCCATGCGCTGATCCTGTCCGACCCAATGATCTCGGAAGCGCCGCTCGACATCATCCGCACCCGCCACTACAACGCCGAATGGGCGCTGCTGACCCAGATCGACGAGCTGTCGGCGCAGTTCGACGAAATCGAAGACCCCTACCTGCGCGAGCGCAAGGCCGACATCCAGCAGGTCGCCGAGCGCGTGCTGAAGGTGTTGATGGGCACCGCGCAGATCCTGCCCGCCACCACCGGCGAGGACGGCTTCCAGGCGCAGATGATCATCGTCGCGCACGACATCTCGCCGGCCGACATGCTGCAGTTCCGCGACCGTTCCTTCATCGGCTTCGTCACCGACGTCGGCGGCCAGAACTCGCACACCGCCATCGTCGCCCGCAGCCTGGACATCCCGGCGGCGGTCGGCATGTCCGGCGCCTCGACCCTGATCGAGCAGGACGACTGGCTGATCATCGACGGCGACGCCGGCGTGGTGATCGCCAATCCGAGCGCGCTGGTGCTGGAGCAGTACCGCGAACGCCAGGGCGCCGCCGCCCGCGCGCGCAAGAAGCTCAATAAACTCAAGAAAACCCCGGCCGTCACCAAGGACGGCGTCGAGATCCAGCTGATGGCCAACATCGAGCTGCCCGACGATTGCCCGGCCGCGATGGAGGCGGGCGCCAACGGCGTGGGCCTGTTCCGCTCCGAGTTCCTGTTCATGGGCCGCAACAGCCGCATCCCGTCCGAGGACGAGCAGTTCGAGCAGTACAAGCGCGCGGTGGTGGCGATGAAGGGCCGGCCGGTGACCATCCGCACGCTCGACATCGGCGCCGACAAGCCGCTCGACCAGACCGAGCACACGGCACTGAATCCGGCGCTGGGCCTGCGGGCGATCCGCTACTGCCTGGCCGAGCCGCAGATATTCCTGACGCAGCTGCGCGCCATTTTGCGCGCGTCGGCGTTCGGCAAGGTGCGCATCCTGATCCCGATGCTGGCGCACGCGTTCGAGATCGACCAGTCGCTGGCGATGATCGCCCAGGCCAAGGCCGAGCTGCGCGAGCAGAACGTCAAGTTCGACGACGACGTCGAAGTCGGCGCGATGATCGAAATCCCGGCCGCCGCGCTGGCGCTGCCGATGTTCGTCAAGCGGATGGACTTCCTGTCCATCGGCACCAATGACCTGATCCAGTACACGCTGGCGATCGACCGGGTTGATTATGAGGTCGCGCACCTTTACAATCCGCTGCATCCGGCTGTGCTGCAATTGATCTCGATGACGATTGCGGCCGGGCATAAAGCCGGGATCGACGTGGCCGTATGCGGCGAGATGGCGGGCGATGTCAAGCTCACGCGCCTGTTGCTGGGCATGGGCTTGCGCGAATTCTCGATGCACCCTGCGCAGCTGCTGTCGGTCAAGCAGGAAATCCTGAACAGCGACCTTGCGCGCATCATGCCGCAAACGCGCAAGATCATGCGCTCGATGGAACCAAGTGTAATTGCAGACGCGGTCGAACAATTGCAGTTGATGTAGCAAGTGGTGGGACCCATCCTCGCGGTCCCACCTTGATAGATGGCCCGCGGGGCCGACCCCTATAAAAACTAAACCACATGCCATCCTTAGGATACGTTACTCCGCAAACCATGCATTTTGCGCAGCCGCTGGCGCTGCAGAGCGGCGCCTCGCTGCGCGACTACATGCTGATGTATGAAACCTACGGCACCCTCAATGCCGACAAATCGAACGCGGTGCTGGTCTGCCACGCGCTCAACGCCTCGCACCACGTGGCCGGCGAATACGAAGGCCAGCCGAAAAGCCAGGGCTGGTGGGACAATATGGTCGGCCCGGGCAAATCGCTCGACACCGACAAGTTCTTCGTCATCGGTGTCAACAACCTGGGCTCGTGCTTCGGCTCGACCGGGCCTATGCACGTCAATCCCGCGACCGGCAAGCCATACGGCGCGGCCTTCCCGGTGGTGACGGTGGAAGACTGGGTCAACGCCCAGGCGCGCCTGGCCGATGCGCTGGGCATCACGCAGTTCGCCGCCGTCATGGGCGGCTCGCTGGGCGGCATGCAGGCGCTGGCCTGGTCCATCATGTACCCGGACCGCCTGCGCCATTGCGTGGTGATCGCCTCCACCGCCAAGCTGTCGGCGCAGAACATCGCCTTCAACGACGTCGCCCGCCAGGCCATCCTGTCGGACCCCGACTACCATGGCGGCGATTTCTACGAGCACGGCGTGGTGCCGAAGAACGGCCTGCGCGTGGCGCGCATGGTGGGCCACATCACCTATCTGTCCGACGACGACATGGCCGAAAAATTCGGCCGCAAGCTCCGGGACGCCGCGGAGGCGGGTGACTACAAGTTCGGCTTCGGCGTGGATTTCGAAATCGAATCCTACCTGCGCTACCAGGGCGACAAGTTCAGCGAATACTTCGACGCCAACACCTACCTGCTGATCACCAAGGCGCTCGACTATTTCGACCCGGCGCGCGCGCACGGCGGCGACCTGGCCAAGACGCTGGCAGGCACCAAGGCCAGGTTCTTCCTGGCCTCGTTCACCACCGACTGGCGCTTCTCGCCGGAGCGCAGCCAGGAGATCGTGCAGGCGCTGATCTGCAACCGCCGCCAGGTCACCTACGCGGAGATCGACGCGCCGCACGGCCACGACGCCTTCCTGCTGGAAGACCCACGCTACATGAAACTGGTGCGGGCCTACTACGACCAGGTGTGGAACGACATTAACGAGAAAGCGGCAGCATGAACTTCAACGATTTAAGCAGCGCCCGGCCGGACCTGGCCTTCATCGCCCACTGGGTACCCAAGAACGCCCACGTGCTCGACGTGGGCTGCGGCGACGGCGTGATGATGGACTATCTGCAGAGCGACAAGCAGTGCAGCGGCTACGGCATCGAGATCGCCGACGACAAGGTATTGGACAGCACCAAACGCGGCGTGCGCGTGATCCAGCAGGACATGGAAAAGGGCCTGGCCTTGTTCGGCGACGACAGTTTCGACACGGTGCTGTGCCTGTCGTCGCTGCAGATGATGAAGCATGTGGAGCCGCTGTTGCGCGACATCGTCCGCGTCGGCAAGGAGGCCATCGTCTCCTTCCCCAACTTCGCCTACTGGCCGCACCGCGTGGCCCTGCTCAAGGGCCGCATGCCGGTGTCGGAATCGCTGCCGTACGAGTGGTACGACACGCCCAACGTGCGCTGCGCCACCATCACCGATTTCCGCGACCTGGCGGAGGAGTGCGGGCTGGAAGTGATCGAATGCGTGGCGCTGGCCGAAGGGCAGCGCGTCTCGTTCCTGCCCAACCTGCGCGGCGACCTTGCCGTGTTCCGCCTGCGTAAAAAGGCCAGCCACTGATGACGACCCAGGAACAGCCAACCGGCTTGCGCAACTACCTGAACGGCCGCACCGTTTCCATCCTGTTCCTGGGCTTCAGCTCCGGGCTGCCGCTGTACACGCTGATCTACCTGATGCAGGCGTGGCTGGCCAAGTCCGGGCTGAACGTGAAGGCGCTGGGCCTGTTCGCGCTGGTGACCTTCCCGTACACCTTCAAGTTCCTGTGGGCGCCGTTCATGGACCGCTACGCCATCGGCTCGCTGGGCCGGCGGCGCGGCTGGATGGCCATCACGCAACTGGCGCTGTTCCTGGTGATCGGCGGCCTGGGCATGCTGGATCCGAAACAGGAGCTGACGCTGATCGCCGGCTGGGTGTTCCTGATCGCCTTCCTGTCGGCCAGCCAGGACGTGGTGATCGACGCCTACCGCCGCGAGATCCTGGCCGAGAACGAGCAGGGCCTGGGCGCGGCCATCATCGTCAACGCCTACAAGGCCGCAAGCCTGATACCGAGCGCGCTGGGGCTGGTGCTGGCGGACAGCATGTCGTGGCAGGCCGTGTTCTGGATCGTCGCCGCTTTCATGCTGCCGGGTTTTGTTTGCACGCTGCTGGCCAAGGAGCCCGCCGTATATGGCTCGCCGCCGAAGAACCTGCAGGAGGCGGTGGTGCTGCCGTTCCGCGAATTTGTGCAGCGCGACGGCTGGAACCAGGCCTTGCTGATCATCGCCTTCGTGCTGCTGTATAAAATCGGCGACAGCATGGCCACCGCGCTGTCGACCAAGTTCTTCCTCGACATCGGCTTCACCACCAAGCAGATCGGCCTGGCGGCCAACGCCACCGGTTGGTGGGCGGCGCTGGCCGGCGGCGCCGTCGCCGGCATCTGGATGATCAAGCTGGGCATCAACCGCGCCTTGTGGGTGTTCGGCGTGATGCAGGCGCTGGCCATACTGGGCTTCGCCTGGCTGGCCCGCACGGGTCCCGATCCGCTGCTGCTGAGCGCCGTCTTCGGCTTCGAAGCCTTCGCCAGTCCGGGGCTGGGCGCGGCGGCGCTGGTGGCGTTCATGTCGCGCGCCACCGATCCGCGCTACACTGCCACCCAATACGCATTGTTTTCCAGTCTGGCCGCCGTACCGCGCACGTTCATCAACTCCTCGGTCGGGTATATTGTGGCGGAAACCGGCTGGTTCTGGTTCTTTATTGTGTGCTTCATCCTGGCGTTTCCTGCCATGATGATGCTACCGAAAATCGCACCATGGAATACCAGGAATGAAAAAGCTTAAATTCAACGCCGCCTTGCTGGCGCTGGCCTGCTGCGCCGGCGCCGTTGCGCCCGCAGCCGTCCAAGCGCAGGACGACGGCATCCCCGTGACCAGCATGTCGCGCCTGCGCGGCATCGGCGGCGACGCTCGCCAGTTCGACCAGCAATCCAAGCTGCAGTACGACCAGATGCTGGCCCAGGCCCACCAGAAGGATGCCGTCGCCACCGAGCGCAATCCGCAGCTGATACGGCTGCGCGCCATCGCCAAGCGGCTGATCCCGTTCACCTCGCGCTGGAACCCGGACGCCGCTAACTGGAAGTGGGAAGTCAACCTGCTCAATTCGCCGACGGTGAACGCCTTCTGCATGCCGGGCGGGCGCATCGCGTTCTACAACGGCATCCTGGTCAAGCTGAACCTGACCGACGATGAAGTGGCGATGGTCATGGGCCACGAGATCGCCCACGCGCTGCGCGAGCACGCGCGTGAGCAGGCCGGCAAGAACACCATCACCTCGGTGGGCGCGCGCATCGCCGGCGCGCTCGGTTCGGCCTACTTCGGCGTCGACCCGCGCCTGGGCGACGCGGCGGCCGGCATGGTGGCGCAGGGCGCGGCGCTGAGCTTCTCGCGCGGCGACGAGAGCGAGGCCGACCTGGTCGGCCTGGACCTGGCGGCGCGGGCCGGCTTCGATCCGCGCGCCGGCATCGCGCTGTGGCAGAAAATGAGCGCGGTGAACAAGAGCCAGCCGCTGCCCTTCCTGTCCACGCACCCGAGCGGCAGCAAGCGCATCGAGGACATGGAGAAGAATATGTACCTGGTGCTGCCGGTGTACGCGCGCGCCAAGGGGCTGGACCCGAACGCGCTGCCGCCGTATCACTCGCTGGCGCTGCCTCGCTCGTAATGTCGCGCGCACCGCTGCCGATGCGCGACGGTGTCGCGCCGAGCTACCTGTGGCTGCCGGAAGGGCAATGGCCGGATTTGCTGACCTTCCTGGTGGCGCGCTATCCCGACGTGACGGAAGCGTCGTGGCGCGACCGCATGGTGCGGCGCGAGGTGGTGGACGGCGACGGCAACGCGCTGACGCCGCACAGCGCCTACCGGCGCGGCATGCGCATCTTCTACTACCGCGAGCTGGATGCGGAGACGCCGATTCCGTTCGAGGAAGAGGTGCTGTTCATGGACGAGCATCTGGTGATAGTGGACAAGCCGCACTTCCTGCCGATGATACCGACCGGGCGGTTTTTGCATGAGACGCTGCTGGTGCGCCTGAAGAAAAAGCTGGGCGAGCAGGAGTTGACACCGATTCACCGGCTGGACCGCGAGACGGCGGGCGTGGTGATCTTCTCGCGCCGGCAGGACAGCCGGGGCGCCTACCAGTCGATGTTCCAGAAGCGGGTGATCGAGAAGGAATACGAAGCGCTGGCGCCGCGCCTGCATGGCCGCGAGTTCCCCTTCACGTACCGCAGCCGCATGGTGGACGGCGACAAATTCTTCATCATGAAGGAAGAGCCGGGCGAGCCGAATTCGGAAACGCTGATCGACGTCATCGAGCACCGCGCCGACTGCACGCTGTACCGGCTGCATCCGCACACCGGGCGCAAGCACCAGCTGCGCTTGCATCTGTCATCGCTGGGCATCCCCATCATCAACGACGCGTTCTACCCGGTAGCCTTGCCGTGCAAACAGGACGACGTCTCGCAACCGCTGAAGCTGCTAGCCCGCCGCATCGCCTTCACCGACCCGCTGAGCGGCGAACGCCGCGAATTCAGCAGCCGCCGCAACTTATAAAATGGGGTCAAGTCTGACATTCGGACACGAGCTCTGCCGTAGTGATCGCTACGGCAGAGCTCGTGTCCGAATGTCAGACTTGACCCCAATGGGTTTGCAACGGTTTAAGCGTAGGTGATGGTCAACGGCGCGTGGTCGGAGAACTTTTCTTCCTTGTAGATCGCAACCGTCGTGGCCTTGGCGGCGATGCCGGGGGTGGCGACGTGGTAGTCGATGCGCCAGCCGACGTTCTTGGCGTAGGCCTGGCCGCGGTTGCTCCACCACGTGTACTGCTCTTCGCGCGGATCGAGCCCGCGGTGCACGTCCACAAAGCCCACCTCGTCAAAGATGCGCGTCATCCATTCGCGCTCCTCCGGCAGGAAGCCGGAGTTCTTCTTGTTGCCTTTCCAGTTCTTCAGGTCGATCTCTTTGTGGGCGATGTTCCAGTCGCCGCAGATCACCACCTCGCGCCCCTCGGCGTGCAGCGACTGCAGGTGCGGCAGGAACAGGTCCATGAAGCGGAACTTGGCTTCCTGGCGCTCCGGCCCCGACGAACCCGACGGGCAGTACACCGAAATCACCGTCAAATTGCCGAAATCGCAACGCACGTAGCGCCCCTCGGCGTCGAACTCCGGCGAGCCGAAGCCGATCACCACGCGGTCCGGCTCGATCTTGCTGTAGACGCCGGTGCCGGAATAGCCTTTTTTCTCGGCATAGTGGAAGTGGCCGTGGTAGCCGCCCGGGTTGAGGAATTCCGGCGTCATGTCCGTCGCCTGGGCCTTCAATTCCTGCACACAGACGAAATCGGCGTCCTGCGTGGCCATCCATTTGAAGAAGCCCTTGCTCGAGGCGGAACGGATGCCGTTCAGATTGGCGGAGATGATTTTTGGCATGGTCGATTCAATGCGTAAATTTTGGAATGCGCTAGTGTAGCGGTAAAATACAGGCACTTTACAGAAATGAGGCAGTATGGACAGCTTACGTCAGCAATTTATCGAATTTTCGGTCAAGACCGGTGTGTTGCGCTTCGGCGAGTTCACCACCAAGGCCGGGCGCCAGTCGCCGTACTTCTTCAACGCCGGCCTGTTCCATGACGGCGCGACGCTGGCCCAGCTGGCCCAGTTCTACGCGCAAACGCTGCTGGACTCCGGCGTCGAGTTCGACATGCTGTTCGGCCCCGCCTACAAGGGCATCACGCTGGCCTCGGCCACCGCGGTGGCGCTGGCCGGCAAGGGCCGCAACACCTCGTTCGCCTTCAACCGCAAGGAAGCCAAGGACCACGGCGAGGGCGGCACCATCGTCGGCGCCAAGCTGCAAGGCAAGGTCGTCATCATCGACGACGTGATCTCGGCCGGCACCTCGGTGCGCGAGTCGGTGGACATGATACGCGCCGCCGGCGCCGAACCGTGCGCCGTGCTAATCGCGCTGGACCGCATGGAGCGTTCGGGCAAGGACGGCCAGCTGTCGCCCAACTCGGCGGTGCAGGAAGTGGCCAAGACCTACAATATCCCGGTGATTTCGATCGGCAACCTGGACGACCTGTTCAGCTACCTGAACGGCGCCGGCGCCGATCCGCAACTGTTGCAATACAAGGACGCGGTGGCTGCCTACCGCACCCGCTACGGTATTGTCTAACAAGCCATATTGCTAGACTTTGAAATTTCTTTGGTGTAACCTAATTCGGTATCCCGGAGACGATAAAGGCTAATTCATGAACATCGCAACCCTGAAGGTGCATGGCGACGACGACGGTTTGAGCGACGTCCGCGACGGCCTGCCGACCGAGCCGGACAGTGATTGGCAAAAGGGCGACGTCAAGCCCGACGGCCGGGTACGCATCGACTCCGGCTTCTACGTCGCGGTCGGCACTGACATGAACCCGGACGAACTGCTCAAGCAGATCCGCCACTACCTGGCCGAGTGCCAGGCGCGCGGCATCCACTTCGAGCGTTCCGATGTGGCGGCCGAGCTGCGCATCTCCTTCACCACCGAACGCGGCGAAGCCACCCCCAGCCTGGACTTCTCGCTGGCCGACCTGCAGCTGCTGGTCGAAATGGGCATCAATCTGAGCATCACCGCCTGATGCGGTTTGCCGAAGACCGCCTGGCCAGCTTCCGCGCCGGTCCGCAGGCCGAGCGCCGCGTCCACATCTGGGAGCCGGCCGGCGCCGCGCCGCGCGCGGTGATACTGGCCATCCACGGCGGCATGGCGCACGCGGGCGATTACGTCACGCCGGCGCTGTACTTCCGCCAGCACGGCATCGCCACCGTGGCCTACGACCTGTGCGGCCACCAGGACGCGCGCCGCGTCGACATCCCCGGCTTCCATGTCTTCCTGGACGACAGCGTGGTCTTCCTGCGGTGGGTCAAGCAGCAGTATCCCGGCGTGCCGATTTATGTGATGGGCCATTCGATGGGCGCGCTGATCGCCACCCACCTGGGCCTGGGCCACTTCGCCGGCGACGCCGCCATCAAGGGCTTCATCCTGTCCTCGCCGTACTACGTGAACGCGATCAAGGTGTCGCCGGTGCTGCAGGCGATGGCCGGCGTGCTGGGCGCGCTGGTGCCGCGCATGAAGGTGCCGCTGGCGCCGCTGACCGACTTGCTGACCCACGACAGCGCCATCACCGCCCGCCATCACGACGATGAGCGCGACGGCATCCGCGCCACCGAAATCACGGTCCGCTTCGCCAATGCGCTGACCACTGCGCAGCAGGGACTGGCGGCGCGCATGCCCGCCTGGTCGCACCGGATGTTCGCGGTGGTGGCCGGCGACGACAAGCTGGCCGACGCCGACGCGGCGGAGCGCATGCTGAAATCGGTGCCGGCGGCGCTGTTGACCTACCAGCGGCATCCGCAGAACTACCACGAGAACTTCAACGAACTCAATCGCGAGCAGGTCTTCGCCGACATCCTGGACTGGATGGCGTCAAGCCCCGCTCACTGAGCTTAATCCGGCACCCACACGTACTGCATCTGCATCCACGACTCCACCGGCTTGCCAGCCTTGAGGGCGGGCTTGAAGCCGCACTTCTCGATGCCTGCGCGCGCCGCTTCGTCCAGGTCCGGGTGGCCGCTGGATTTCTGCACCTGCGATTTTTTGAACTTGCCATCTGCGCCGACCAGGAACTTCAGCGTAACGGTGCCGCTTTCCTTGCGGGCCATCGCGCCGTCAGGCCATTTCGGCTTGTCGCAGGTGCTGAAGTCGGCCAGGGCGTGCACCGTCTGCTCGGCGACCTTGTCGGCGGCCACGGCCTCCGCGTAGATCGACATGCAGGCCAGCGCGAGTCCCAGCATCGGCACGGCGGCTTTCCAGTTCAAGGCCTGCGGAGCAGGGCGGCACAAACGTTGAATACGATCCATCAAATTTCCTCCATTGGCCGCTTGGGCCAGGTGGTGAGTTGAGAACTGGAGACGCTCCAGCTCCGAAAGTGCAAGGGCCAGGCGCCGCGGTTCGCCGAGCTGCCTTGCTGCGAAATCATCCGCGATCAGTTCGCGCTCGGCGCGGATGCGGTTCGAAATCCACCAGACGGCAGGGTGGTAGAACAGCAGCGTTTCGATCACGTTCTGCAGCAGGTTGACCAGGTAATCGTGACGCTGGATGTGCGCCATTTCGTGTGCCAGCAGCGCCTCCAGCAAATCGGGCGGCATGCCCGCCACCAGCGCGGCCGGCAGCAGCACCACCGGGCGCCACCAGCCGGCGGTGATCGGACTGGCGATCGTGTCGACGATGCGCAGCCGCACCGCGCGTCCGACGCCGAAGCGCGCCGCCAGCCGTTGCAGCCGTGCTTCCCAGCGCAGCTGGTCCTGGCGGTGGGCACAGTCGCACTGCCTGGCTGCGCGGTGTATCCACAGCAGGCCGAGGATCATGCGCAGCGACAGCAGCACGGCGCACAGGGCCCACAGGCTGACGATGCCGCGCATCGAGTCGCGCAGGTCGAACGGTTCACCGCCGCCTACCATGCTCTGCGCCGCGTGGCGCAGCAGGCCGGCGCCGATGACGGTGGCGCCGTCCGTGGCGCCGTACAGGCGCTGATACAGCTCGACCGCCGGCCAGCACAGGCAGGCCATCAGCGCCGAGCAGGCCACCAGGTAGCGGTATTCGGCGCGGCTGTTGCGCAGCAGCGTGAGGGCGATGGCGGTGGCGCAGCCCAGCAGCATGCCTTGCCACAGGAAGTGCATCAATGTGAGGCCGAGGGCGAAAATGAAGGCGCTCATTTCTTTTCATCCTTGAGGATTTTCTCGATCTCTTCGCGCTCCTTCTTCGAGATCCCGGAGCGCAGCGCCGCCAGCACCAGCGCCTTGGCCGAGCCGGCGAAGGCCTTCTGCATCAAGTCCTTCAGCAGATTCGTTTGCAGCGCGTCCTGCGCCTGCGCCGGGGCGTAGACGTGCGAGCGCTGGCTCTCGTCGCGAATCAGGATGCCCTTGGTGTGCATGATCTGCATCAGGCGCAGCACGGTGCCGTAGGCCAGGTCCGGTTTCTCTTCCAGCATGGCTTCATGCACCTGCTTGGCGGTGGCCGAGCCGAGCGGCCACAGGGCCTGCAGCAGATCGAGTTCGGCGGCGGTTGGTTTGGGTATGCTCATGGGGTATCTCTTGTCGGCTTGCTAAAGTATTTGTAGATTAGTCTGTCTAGACAAAAATGTATACTTTAGTTTTCAGCGTTGCAGCAGCGTGTTGCTTTGCATAGACAGAGTTGTCTATAAAGTGATGGTGAAGCGCGCGCCGCCCAGTGGAGAATCGTCGATGGCGATGGCGCCGCCGTGCAGCTCGACGGCTTTGGCGGTAATGGACAGTCCCAGGCCGTAGCCGCTGGCGGCGTAGTCCTGTTCGCGCTCCAGCCGGTAGAACGGCTCGAACACGCGCTGACGCGCTTCGGGCGGGATGCCGGGGCCGTCGTCCTCCACGGCGATGCGCAGGACGCCGCCGTCGCGCGCGGCCGACAGCACGATGCGCCCCTCCGCGTACTTGGCGGCGTTCCCCAGCAGGTTGTTGACGGCGCGCGCCAGCAGGCGGGCATCGCCCTGCAACTCGCCCAGGTCTTCGGCGATGCTGGCGTTGAACCGCTGGCGCAATTGGGCGGGCGGCGTGCACTCCCGCAGCAGCGGCGCCAGCGCGAATGGCTGGCGCGGCATGGATTGCGCCTGGTCGAGCTGCGTCAGGCCAAGCAGCTCGTTGACCAGCGTTTTCAATTCCTCGACATCGGTCCCCATCGCCGCGATGCGCTTTTGCAGCGCCGGATCGTCGGCCGCGTGGCGTTCGCGCAGCAGCTCCAGGCCGAATTCCAGCCGCGCGATCGGCGTGCGCAGTTCGTGCGACACCGAATGCAGCAGGTGCTTACGGGCCTCCATCAGCGAGCCGATACGCTCGGCCATGTCGTTGATGCGCCCTGCCAGCGGCGCGATGCTCGATGCCGGCCGCACCGTGGCCCGCGCCGCCAGGTCGCCCTGGCCGAAATCGTCGGCCACCTTCGACAGCGCCAGCAAGCCGCGCCAGTGCCGGCGCGACCACCAGCCTATCGGCACCAGCAGGAACAGCGCGATCACGCCAAAGCGGATGGCCTCCATGCCCAGTGCCTGGCCGATGTCGATGGGCAGGCGCTGCGCGTGGATCACGTCGTCGTCGCTGCCGATGTAGCGCGCGCCGGTCGTGTCGACGCGGCGGTAGAAGGCCTTGCCGCCGACGTCGATCACCACCGCGCCTTGCAGCAACTGGCCGCGTTTGGAAGAGGGCAGCGCCGCCAGCGCCTCCTGCAGCGGTTGCAGTTCCAGCGTGGCCTCGGATACCTCGCGCACCTTGTTCAGGCGTGGCAGCCATTCGTCGGCGGGCGCCTTGTCGATGTACTGCTCCAGCAGGAAGATCTGGCCGGCGGCCTGGCGGCGCGCGATCTCCTCCAGCGGATCGCCGAACAGGCGGCTGAAGGTGAAGTAGATCGCGCAGGTGGCCAGCGTGATGGCCAGCACCACCAGCAACGCGAAGCGCCAGAAAAGCCGGTTCATTCCCAGGCCGAGGGGCTGAACAGATAACCTTCGCCCCAGACGGTCTTGATGCGCTCCGAACCGCCGTCGCCGAACTTGCGGCGCAGGCGGGAGATGCAGTTGTCGATGCTGCGATCGAGACCATCGAATTCGATGCCGCGCATCTTGACCAGGATGTCATTGCGCGACAAGACCTTGCCGGAGGCGCCGGCCAGGATGACGAACAGTTTGAACTCCGCGCTGTTCATTGCCACCTCGCCGCCGCGCCAGTGGACCGTGCGGTTCTCGCGCGAGATGCGCAATTGGCCGATGATGATGTCGCTGCTGGCCGCGCCGCTGCCGCGCCGCTGCAATGCGCGCAAGCGGGCCAGCAGCACGCGCGGTTGCACCGGCTTGTTGACGTAGTCGTCGGCGCCCTGTTCGAGGCCGGAGACTTCGTCGAAGCTGTCCTCGCGCGCGGTCAGGATCAGGATAGGCACGGCGCTGAGCTGGCGCAGCTGGCGGCACACCACCAGGCCGTCGACACCTGGCAGCGTCAAGTCGAGTATCACCAGGTCCGGCTGGGTATCGCGGAAATGGTCGAGCGCGCGGTCGCCGCGTGTCACCACGTCGACCGCATAGTCGTATTCGTCCAGGTATTCCTTGACCAGCGCGGCCAGCCGCGCATCGTCCTCCACCAGCATTACACGCTGCATCGCACCTCCATTTTCGTGGGTATTGTAGTGGAGCGCGGCGTCCTCGTGGCATTTTCGACAATCTGGTACACATTCGTACACTTTCTATACAAATGGCGCCTACAAATTGAGGACAATTCAACGACAGACCGAGGCGGATTCCGCGGCGGTGGGTGCCTAACATTGGAGGCTCCTACTTCAACCTGGATTCTGAACATGAAAAAAATCATCTGCACCGCATTCGTCGCCCTCGCCGCAAGCTCGCTGGCCCACGCCGAAGGAGTGTACGTCGGCGCGAATATCAGCCCCCAGACCAATGGCCACATCAAATACACCGAGAACGGCGTGACGACCGAGCGCAGTGCTGCCAAGAAGGCGACTCCTATCGGTCTGTTTGCGGGATATGATCTGTCGCCGGTGTGGGCGCTGGAGGCGGGTTACCGTACCGACGGTGGCTCGACCAGCTTCGATCTGATCCCAGGCTATCAGCTCAAGGCCCGCGTCAGCACTGGCTATCTGGCGGCGCGGGGCACGTGGAAGCTAAGCGAGGACTGGTCCCTGTTCGGCAAGGCAGGCGTTGGACAAGGGCGCCTGAAGATGGATATCAACGGCAAGAACGCTCCGGCGGGTGTATCGGTGAACAAGACCGGCTTGTACCTGAGCGTGGGCGCCTCCTACCTGGTGGCCAAGGACGTGGCGCTGCAACTGGAACTGGAACACACCAATAAACTCGAACATGACGGCTTCACCGCCAAGACAGACCGTTTCGCCCTGGGCGTGCGTTTCGATTTTTAAGGAATACATGAATAAGCTATCCCCGCTACTTTTGCTGTTGGCCGCATGCGTTCCGGCGCTGGCCGAAAACACCACCGGATTGATGATGCCCGATGGGAGCAAGGACATGTACGCGGGGCTGGCCTTCACCACCAGGACGGCGGCGGCGGAGGGCGAGACGCGTCCCGTGATCCTGCGGCCGCTGTTCCAGGTCCAGTGGAGCAACGGGATCTTTGTCTCGGCCAACGGCGTGCTCGGGATGCACCTGTCCGAAACGGCTGGCGTGGAATATGGGCCGCTGATCCTCGGCAGCGATACCCGCAATCCCGGTGACAGCCGGCGCTTGCGTGGCACGCGTCCGGTCCGGGGCTCGCTGGATGCCGGCGGTTTTTTCAACTACTACCTTGGCGACGAGGCGCGGGTGACGTCGAACCTCGTGTACGACACCAGCGCCCGCGGTTTCCGCGGCCAGGTCGGCATGCAGAAAACCCTGCCGTCGCCGGCGCCGCATCATACGGTGACGCTGTCGGCCGGCGTTTCGCTGGCCAGCGATCCGGTGATGCGCGAGTTGTACGAAGTCCGCACCGCCACCGGCGGCGTGCGCGATTACCATCCTTCCGCCGGCGTGATGTCGGTGAGCGTTGGCGTCAACTGGAACTGGGCCTTGAGCAGCAAGTGGCTGATCAACAGCACGGTGACCGGCGCGCGGCTGGGCAACGGTCCGGCCGAAGCGCCCTTCGTCGACCGCCGCAACTTTATCACTTGGTCCAGTGGACTTGCTTACCGGTTTTAAGCGGCATGTTCAAACTCCTCCTACTCTGTCTCGCCTTGCTGCCGGTGTTCGCCGGCGCGCAGGAGGACTCCGACTGGATCGAGTATCGCGACGCCTACCGCCAGATGATCTGGTTTGAGAAGTATGGCAAGCCCAAACAATTTTTGCAGAACCACTTCCGGGTACGCCCGCGCGACAAGAGCGTGCCGACGGACGGCCTGCGGCTGACGCTCAACGGCAAGACCGCCCATGTGGCGCTGCCGCTCGATGCGCTGGGGCGCGCGGTGTTCCCGTTCTCCAAGGCGGCCTACGACGACAACGCGGAACTGACCGTGAACCGCAAGGCGGGGCAGCTCAAGTCCGGCGCCTGGGTATCCATCGTGACGCGGCCGGACGGCGTCTACGCGGCCGCCGACCTGCGCACCGCCTGCGACCAACTGCTGGCCTATCTGCGCTACTCCGGGGAGGCCGCCGGGAAGGGCTGCGCCGGCGTGCAGTTCTCGTATCCGAAGAATGACGTGTCGCAGGTGCAGTTCCATGCGGCCGGCGGCGCTGTCACCATGCTGGCGCCGAAGGAGGGGCCGGCGTTCAGCGGCGATGTCGTTGCCACGTTCAGGGTGTTTGTCTATCGCTTCGCCGCGCTGCCGGAGGCGGGACAGATCGTCACCAGCAGCACGCCGCTGGCGATTGCCGCCTTACTGGAGTGATTCGATAGCCAGCAGCGGCCAGCGCTGCGCAAAGCGTTTGGAGACGACGCGGTGGCGGTAGGTATGGACATCGGCGCGGGCCGGGTTGTGGCGCACGCGCAGTTCGAACAGGTCTTCCAGGCCGTGTGGAGCGGTCACCTGGATGGCGTCGTCGGCGGCGAGCGTTACGCCGATGCAGGTCGCGTACTCCGGCCAGGTCGCCACGCCATCCTCCAGCGACAGCAGCGGCGCGACCTCGCGGCCGAATTCGCGCATGAACCAAGAGTGAACGTGCGCCTGGTTGGTCACCTCCCACTCCAGCGCCGGCATCAGCTGGCGCAGCCGCGCTTCCAGTTCCGCGTCGCGCTGCGGCGGCGCGTCCGGGGCGAAGTAGACCAGGTCGACGTCGGCCAGCGGCGTGGGGCTGGCGTGGCCGTGCAGCGCGTCCCACACCAACGTGCGCACCGCGCCCGCGCCTATGCACCAGTTTTGCAGCCCGAGGCTGCGGGCGGCCGACAGCGCGGCCATCAGCTCCGCCGAGGAGCTGACCATGTCGATCAGGCGTTGCGTCAGCGGGGAGGGTTGGGGGCTCGCGGTCATGGGGAGCTCAGTAAGCCGTCTTGCCGGGAACCGTCACCGTGATTTGCGTGCCGGTGCCTGGCTTGCTGTCGATTTCGAGGCTGGCGCCGATGGTGTGGGCGCGCTCACGCATTCCCGTCAGGCCCCAGTGGCCGGGCCGGTGGCCGGTTGCGGCGACCGATTCGTCCATCCCCCGGCCGTCGTCGCGCACGCGCATGACGAAGGCGTTGGCGCCGAATTCCAGCGCAAGTTCGATCCGGCCAGCGTCCGCGTAGCGCGAGGCGTTGAACAGGGCCTCACGTCCGATGGCGTAGATCTCTTCATGCACCTTGGGGCGCAATGGCCTCGGCGTGCCGCCGATCGTCATGTCGAAGGCATGCGAGCGATGCTCGGCCAGTCCTCTGCCGAAGTGCTCAAGCGTCTGTTCCAGCGCATCCGGGGAGGCTGATGCCCGCAGGTCCATGATCTGGTCGCGTCCCTCCACCAGCAGCTGTTCCGCAAGGTTGAGCGTCTGGTCCAGGCGTGTGCGCTCCTGCGTGCCTTCCTTCAGGTGGCGGCTGTGCGTATCGAAAGACATGAGCAGCGCCTGTATGCTTTGCAGCAGCGTGTCGTGCAGGGCGCGCGCGATGCGCGTGCGCTCCGCCAGGCGCTCCTGCAAGCGCTCCTGCATCCGCTGCGTCAGGAAGCGTATCCGCAACGCGTAGGCGGAGCACAGCAGCAGCAGGCCAAGCGCCACCAGCAGCAGTTTGAACCAGCCGCTTTGCACAAACGTCGGCGGGATCTCTATCTCCAGCGCGGCGCCCTTGGTATTCCAGAGATTATCCTCGTTCGATGCTGTGACTTCAAATCGATATTTGCCCGGCGCCAGATTGGTGTAATACGCCTGCCTGCGGCCCACCGGCTCCTGCCAGTTGGGATCGAGGCCGGACAGCCTGTAGCGCAGCCGCACCCGCTCGGGTATCGACAGGCTCAGTGCCGTGAAGTCGACCTGCAGATTCTGTGTGCCCGCCGGCAGGGTGAGTGCACGCGTCGGCGGGATGGCATAGCGCGCGTTGTCGGCCACCACGCCGGTCACTTCCACCGGCGGCGCCAGCGGGTTGCGCAGGATATGGGCCGGGTCGACGGTGCCGACCGAAGCCGTCGTCGCGAACCACAGCACGCCGTCGCGTGAGCGCACCAGCGAGGGCACCGGCCGCAGTTGCGGCGCGTGGCCTTGCATGCCGTCCTGCGCATCGAAGCGTTCGAAAGCCACGGCGGCATGGCCGTTCTTCAACCAAGCGGCGATATCGGCGGCGACGATGCGATACAGGCCATCGGCGCCATGCAGCCACAAGTCGCCGCCCGGTAGCCGGACGATGCCGGAGACGCCGCGAAAATCTTCACCGCGCTTGCCGCGCAGGGCGGCGAAGCGGCCATCGCGATAGAGCGCGACGCCCTGTTCTCCGCCGACCCACATGGCGCTGCCGTCGAAGTACAGATCCATGATCGTCCCGAGCCGCAGGCCTTCCGCCGAGCCCAGTGTACGTACCTTGGCACCGTCGATGACCGTGACCATGTCGCGCAGATGGCCCATCCACAGGCTGCCCTGGCCATCGCGGGCCATGGAGGTCGCCAGCAGATCGGAGATGCCCTGCAGGCCGCCGGCCTTGATCCATTGGCCCGCCACGAGTTTGTACACGCCTTTGCCCGACGCGAACGAGGCCCACAACGCGCCATCGCGGTCCTGCTGCAGGGCGTGGACGCGCAGGCCTTTCAGTTCGGACGGATAAGGAATTGACGTCAGCGTGCCGTCGCGATCGCGCCGTTGCAGGGACTCCGTTCCGCCCACCCACAGGACGCCGTCCGGTGCCGTGTAGCTGGCCGTCAGCGGACCTGCGACCTCGCGGCTGACGCGCCCTTCGAGGTTGTAGCGCCAAAGGTCGGCGGCGTAGTCTCCCACCCAGACATCGCCTGAAGGGCCGGCCACCAGCGCGGGGTATTCCAGCTGTTTGACGACGGGCATGGTTCGCAAACGGTTGGGCCGCAGCCGGTCTATCCCGCGCGATGTACCGATCCACAGATTGCCTTCGCGGTCCAGGAACTTCGTGCTGAGCATAGGGCCGCTGAGGCCATTTTCCTTCGACAGCCGCTGGTCCGGCAGGCTGTGTTCGGCAGGCGCCACCTTGCGTTCCAGGTTATCGATATGCAGCATCCACATCGTTCCCTGGCGGTCGAAGATCATGCCGTATCCATCGAGTTCCGGTTTGGGCGGTTCGCTGGCGGCGGGCGCCGACATGCGCACCTTGTAGTAGCCGTCCTTGAAATCGTTGCCCCATATGGTGCCATCCGGCGCCTCGCAGAGCCAGACCAGCGTCACATGCGGCCACGCCTGCGTGAAGCGGGTTTCGCCCGGCTTGCGATAGTAGGCGCCCGAATTCGTTCCGATCCATGTGGTGCCATCGCGGGCGAACATAATCTGGAACACGCCCTGGCTTGGCAATCCCGCCTCGGGGCCGAGGTAGCGGAAACGGCTGGCGCCTGGCGCCAACACTGCCACGCCGTCGCGCATCGCCGCCCAGATCGTGCCATCCGGCGCGGCCTCGATATGCATGACGCCGACCGGCTGCAAGCCGTCGCGTTCCGCATAGGTGTGGGCGCCATCATGCCTGAACACGGACACGCCGCCGACGCGATAGCCGACCCACAGCGCGCCGTCGGGCGCGGTGGTCAGCGCCATGATGTTGGTGGAATCGAGCGGGTGGCCGTAGACCTTATCGGAGCGTTCGAAACGTACGCCGTCAAAGCGAAACAGACCGGTAGGCGTGGCGATCCACAACCAGCCGTCGGCGCCTTGGGCGAACTTGGTCACGCTCGTCGGCGCGCCATTCAGCTCGGTCCATGCCGTATGGGTGTACTCGGTGAGCAGCGGCGCCGAAGCGCAGGCGAGGCGAGTTCCTGCAACCAGCAGCAGAAAAAGCAAAGCGTTGAGTGTGGAGGCCATTGGGGTCAAGCCATTGGGGTCAAGTCTGACATTCGGACACGAACTGTGCCGTAGCGACTTAGCGGCCGGGTATCCAGTTCCTCAACCGCTCGTCCTGCGTCTGGTACTGCTTGGCGAGGCAGGCGTTGATGTCGGTTGCTGCGGCGCAGGTGGCGTCACGCTCCTTCAGCCATTTGCGTTGGAAGTCGCGCAGCAGGGTGCGGTCGGCGATGGTGGCGTAGCCCTGGCGCAGCTCCCTGACATGCTTGGCCATCGCCAGGTCCTGGCTGGCCAATGCCGGATCGGCGCAGATGGTTTTTTCCACGCGCGTGGCGGCGGCTTTGCAGTCGTAGGATGGTCCGCCAGCCGCAGGCTCGAAGTGCGGCGCAGGCTTGAATTGCGCGGCGTCGATGCTGGCGCTGGCGCCGGTGTGGTCGATGAATTCGACGCTGGTCACCTTGATGTCGTTGGCACTGGTCCAGTCGATCAGCGCGCGCCGGGCCGCAGCCGGGATCTGCGCCGGGGACAGGCTGTTGGAGCCCAGCCGCAGCTCGCCATCGTAAATGACCGCGCCCAGGCCCTGGCCGGTCTGGGTGTCGATCCAGAAGAAACCCTTTTCCGGACAGGCGTGCGCCTCGCATGCCGATGCGCTGACGTAGCGCTTGTCCACCACGAACACCGGATCCGGCGGACCGCCCAATCCGGAGATGACGTCCCTGGACAACTTGGACGGCACGCGCGTCTGGATCAGCGGCTTGGCGCGCTTGTCCCAGATGAAGGTATTGGTGGACTGGCCGTCGTAGCTCAGCGGCCAGTCGACGACATCGGCGTGGGCCAGCGCGGACAGCGTCATTGCCAGCATTACGATCAGGTTCTTCATTGGGCTTCCGCGAAAAGGCGCTTCATCTTGCGGCCGCCAGTGACTTCGAAACCGTGGCGCTCATAGAACGCCAGGCTGCGGTCGAACTCCGGCAGCGGCGGCGTGCACACTTCCAGGCGGTTCCAGCGCCGTTTGCGCGCCAGTTCGGCGGCGGCGTTGAGCAGCAGGCCGCCGACGCCGCTCGCGCGGAACGGCGGGGAGACGAAGAATTCCTGCATGGTCGCCAGGGCGCCTTCCGCGTACAGCGCGCGGCCTTCGGAGATGCCGACGAAGCCGATCGCCTCGCCTTCCGCGATGGCGATCAGCGCCAGGTATTTTTCCTCACGCAGCAGGGCGTGGCACAAGCTGGCGGTTTTTTGCAGCTCCAGGCTGAAAGTCTTGGCGCCAAGGCGCAGGGAGATTTCCTCGGTCAGCGCCACGGCCATCGCGGCGATGGCCGCCGCGTCTTCGGGAACCGCCAGGCGTATTCTCGTATCGGTCATTGAATTTGATCTGTAGTCTTAAGGTTGAACAGGATAGCAGTTTGCGATCCGTGAATACTCGCGCATTCTCACGGACGTGCGGGGGGGCGAAAAAAAACCGTCCGCACCGAACGCGATCTTGTACGCGTTCAGGCGGACGGTTTTTTCAGAAGCGAGGCTGTCAGCCGGCCAGCTTGGCCTTCAGCAGCTCGGTCAGCTGCGCCGGGTTGGCTTTGCCGCGCGAGGCTTTCATCGCCTGGCCGATCAGCGAGTTGATCGCCGCTTCCTTGCCGGCGCGGTACTGCTCCACCGATTTCTCGTTGGCGGCGATGACGTCGTTGACGATCGCTTCCAGCGCGCCGGTATCGGAGATCTGCTTCAGGCCCTTGGTGTCGATCAGCACATCGACCAGGTTGTCGTCAGACGACTTGGCCGCCCACATGTCGCCGAACAGTTCCTTGGCGGTCTTGTTGTTGATGGTGCCGTCGGCGATGCGCTTCAACATCAACGCCAGTTGCGCCGGCGAGACCGGCGCGTCGGCGATGTCCACGCCTTCGCGGTTCAGCGTCGACGACACGTCGCCCATCAGCCAGTTGGCGGCGGCCTTGGCGTTTTCCTTGCCGGCTTTTTCCACCACGGCGACGAAGTAGGTCGCCATCGCTTTCGACGCGGTCAGCACCAGCGAGTCATATTCCGGCAGGGCGTATTCGCTGACGAAGCGTTCGCGCATCGCGCCCGGCAGTTCCGGCATCGAGGCTTTCACCTTGGCGATCCACTCGTCGGAGATGACCAGCGGCGGCAGGTCCGGGTCCGGGAAGTAGCGGTAGTCCTGCGCGTCTTCCTTGCTGCGCATTTCGCGCGTCTCTTTGCGGTCCGGATCGTACAGGCGCGTCGCTTGCACCACCTTGCCGCCGTCTTCGATCAACTCGATCTGGCGGCGCACTTCGACGTGCACCGCTTCCTCGATGAAGCGGAACGAGTTCAGGTTCTTGATTTCGCAGCGGGTGCCGAATTCCTTCTGGCCCTTCGGGCGCACGGAGACGTTGACGTCGCAGCGGAACGAGCCTTCCTGCATGTTGCCGTCGCAGACGCCCAGCCACATCACCAGCGAATGCAGCGCCTTGGCGTAGGCCACGGCTTCGGCCGCGCTGCGGATCTCGGGCTCGGAGACGATTTCCAGCAACGGCGTGCCGGCGCGGTTCAAGTCGATGCCGCTCATGCCGGCGTAGTCTTCGTGCAGCGATTTGCCGGCGTCTTCTTCCAGGTGGGCGCGCGTCAGGTTGACGGTCTTGGTGACGAATTCGCCGTCCTTCTCGTAGCCGAAGGTCAGCGCGCCGCCGATGACCACAGGGTCTTCGAATTGGCTGATCTGGTAGCCCTTCGGCAGGTCGGGGTAGAAGTAGTTCTTGCGGGCGAAGATGGACGCCGGTGCGATCTTCGCGCCCACGGCCAGGCCGAAGCGGATCGCGCGGTCCACCGCCTGCTTGTTCATCACCGGCAGCACGCCTGGCAGCGCCAGGTCCACAGGGCTGGCCTGCGTGTTGGGTTCAGCGCCGAACTTGATCGGCGATCCGCTGAAAATTTTAGATTCGGTCGTGAGCTGCACGTGGTTCTCAAGACCGATGACGACTTCCCATTCCATATTGTTCTCGCTGTATTTGGTGTGTTAGATGCCGGCGGGTGCGCGGGTGTGCCAGTCGGTCGCCAGCTGGTACTGGTGGGCGACGTTCAGCAGTTTCGCTTCGCCGAAATGCTTGCCGATGATCTGCAGGCCCACAGGACGGTTCTTGGCGCCGAAGCCGACCGGGATCGACATGCCGGGCAGGCCGGCCAGGCTGGTGGACAGCGTGTAGATGTCGGCCAGGTAGGCGGCCACCGGGTCGTCGGACTTGTCGCCCAGGTCCCAGGCCACGGTCGGCGCGACCGGTCCCATGATGACGTCGCAGACGGCGTTCGGGCCGTTCAGCACCGCTTCGAAATCCTGCGCGATCAGGCGGCGGATCTTTTGCGCCTTGAGGTAGTAGGCGTCGTAGTAGCCGTGGCACAGCACATAGGTGCCGACCATGATGCGGCGCTTGACCTCAGCGCCGAAGCCTTCGGCGCGGGTCTTGCGGTACATGTCCGACAGGTCCTTGTACTCGGCGGCGCGGTGGCCGTAGCGCACGCCGTCGAAGCGCGACAGGTTGGACGAGGCTTCGGCCGGCGCGATCATGTAGTAGGCCGGGATCGACAGCGCGGTGTTCGGCAGCGAGATGTCGACCAAGGTGGCGCCCATTTCGACGTACTTGGCCAGCGCGGCGCGCACGGCGTCTTCCACGTCCTTGGCCAGGCCTTCGCCGAAGTATTCCTTCGGCACGCCGATGCGCAGGCCCGCCAGCGGCTGGCCCAGTTCGCGGGTGTAGTCCTCGTCGATGCCGCCCATTTCAGGCGTGAGCGAGGTCGAGTCGCGTTCATCGAAGCCGGCCATGGCGTTGAGCAGCAGCGCGCAGTCCTCGGCGGTTTGCGCCATCGGGCCGCCCTGGTCCAGCGACGAGGCGAAGGCGATCATGCCGAAGCGCGATACGCGGCCGTAGGTCGGCTTGATGCCGGTGATGCCGCAGAAGGCGGCCGGCTGGCGGATCGAGCCGCCGGTGTCGGTGCCGGTGACGGCCGGCGCCAGGCGCGCGGCCACGGCGGCGGCGGAACCGCCCGAGGAGCCGCCTGGCACGGCGTTCTTGTCCCACGGGTTTTTCACGGCGCCGAAGGCCGAGTTTTCATTGGCCGAGCCCATGGCGAATTCGTCGCAGTTCAATTTGCCCAGCGTGACCATGCCGGCCGCGCGGAACTTCTCCACCACGGTGGCGTCGAACGGGCTGACGTAGTTGGCCAGCATTTTCGAGCCGGCGGTCGAGCGCCAGTCGCGGGTGACGAAGATGTCCTTGTGCGCGATCGGCACGCCGGTCAGCCGCGTGGCGGTGCCGGCGGCGATGCGGGCGTCCGCCTCGGCGGCCTGCGCCAGGGTCAGCGCGCGGTCCACGTGCAGGAAGGCGTTCAAGTCGCTCTTCTCGATGCGGTCGAGGAAGTGCGTGGCCAGTTCGGTGGCGGTGATGGCTTTGCTTTGCAGCAGAGCGGACAGCTCTTTAATGGTTTTGGTGTGCATGGCGTTTCAATTCAGATTCGTTGCGGCGTCGTCCCCGCGAAGGCGGGGATCCAAGGCGCTGGCCAAGTCGGCTCAGCATGGGTTCCCGCCTGCGCGGGAGCGACGGCGGTGTTACTCGATCACTTTCGGCACCAGGTACAGGCCGTCCTGGGTCTTGGGCGCGACGGCCTGGTAGGCTTCGCGGCGATTGGGCTCGGTGGCCACGTCTTCGCGCAGGCGCAGGGCGATGTTGTTCATGTGCGCAGCGAGCGGGTGGCTCAGCGGGGCGACGCCTTCGGTATCGACCGCCTGCATCTGCTCGGCCAGCGCAAAAATGCCATTCAGTTGATCCAGCGCCGTGGCGGTCTGCTGCTCGCTCATCTCAAGTTGTGCCAGTTTGGCAATGCGGGTTACGTCGGATAGGGTCAGGGACATGGCGAATGGCGCGGACGGGCCGCGCAAGGTTTAATTGTAATATTGATAAAAAACTGGAAATTCTGCCTATTCGCTGGCAAAAGCAAAGGATTACCGCTTAATTCGCGGACTCAACCGATACACTTTTGGCGGGATTTTCGGCAAATCGCATTCAAATTATAAGGTAGAATGGCGGGTTGATGCGTTGCCGGCGCTGAATCATTGCAGCCGCCGCCTCACCACAGGATTTCTTTCTAACGGCTTACGCGCACACCAGTAGCGCCACAGGACACACATGTTTGGTTTTTTACGCAGGTATATTTCCACCGATCTGGCCATCGACTTGGGCACGGCCAACACCTTGATCTACGTTCGCGGCCAGGGCATCGTCCTTGATGAACCTTCGGTAGTCGCGATTCGCCAGGAAGGCGGCCCCAACGGCAAGAAGACGATCCAGGCGGTCGGTAAAGAAGCAAAACAGATGCTGGGCAAGGTCCCAGGCAACATCGAGGCGATCCGCCCGATGAAAGACGGCGTGATCGCCGACTTCACCGTCACCGAACAAATGCTCAAGCAGTTCATCCGCATGGTGCACGACTCCAAGTTCTTCCGTCCTTCGCCGCGCATCATCATCTGCGTGCCGTGCGGCTCGACCCAGGTTGAGCGCCGCGCGATCCGCGAATCGGCGCTGGGCGCCGGCGCCTCGCAGGTCTACCTGATCGAAGAGCCGATGGCCGCGGCGATCGGCGCCGGCCTGCCGGTGTCGGATGCGACCGGCTCGATGGTGGTCGACATCGGCGGCGGCACCACCGAGGTGGGCATCATCTCGCTGGGCGGCATGGTGTACAAGGGCTCCGTGCGCGTGGGCGGCGACAAGTTCGACGAAGCCATCGTCAACTACATCCGCCGCAACTACGGCATGCTGATCGGCGAACAGACCGCGGAAGCGATCAAGAAGGCCATCGGTTCGGCCTTCCCTGGTTCGGAAGTGAAGGAGATGGAAGTCAAGGGCCGCAACCTGTCCGAAGGCATTCCGCGCTCGTTCACGATTTCGTCCAACGAGATCCTGGAAGCGCTGACCGACCCGCTGAACAACATCGTCTCGGCCGTGAAGAACGCGCTGGAACAGACGCCGCCGGAACTGGGCGCCGACATCGCGGAAAAAGGCATGATGCTGACCGGCGGCGGCGCGCTGCTGCGCGACCTGGATCGCCTGCTGATGGAGGAAACCGGCTTGCCGGTGCTGGTGGCGGAAGATCCGCTGACTTGCGTGGTGCGCGGCTCCGGCATGGCGCTGGAGCGGATGGACCAACTGGGCTCGATCTTCTCCTACGAATGATCTGACAAAGACGGGGCCGCGAAACAGCGGCCCCGATGCATTGGGATGAGTTGACAGTCTCGTTGGCGCGCGAGCGCCGGATTATTGGAAGTCATGGAATACAGTCCTCCGCCACTTTTCAAGCAAGGCGCCTCCGCCCGCGTCAAGATGACGGTTTTTGCGTGCATTTCGATTGCACTGCTGCTGGTCGATTCACGCATGCACACGCTGGCCACGGTGCGCAAGGTGGCGGGTACCGTGCTGTATCCGCTGCAAATGGCGGCCCTGATGCCGCGCGACGCCATCTACGGCGTCGGCGATTATTTCTCCTCTTTGTCGTCGCTGGAAAAGCAGGTGCGCGAGCTGAAACGCCAGCAGATCGCCGGCGCGCTGGTGCTGCAACAGGCCCAGCTCCAGACGGCCGAGAACAACCAGCTGCGCCGCCTGATGGACGCGCGCGAGCATCTGCCGGTGAAGTCCATGCTGGCGGAGGTCCTGTACGACGCGCGCGATGTCAACAGCCGCAAGGTGATCCTCGACCGTGGCACCCAGCAGGGTGTGGCCCTCGGGCTGCCGGTGATCGACAACCAGGGCGTGGTCGGCCAGGTCACGCGCGTGTTCCCCTTTACCTCCGAAGTGACGCTGCTGACCGATAAGGAGCAGGCGATTCCCGTGCAGCTGCTGCGCAACGGCTTGCGCAGCGTGGCCTATGGCCGCGGCAAGTCCGGCGCGCTGGAGCTGCGCTTCACGGCGCCCAACGCGGATATCCAGGTGGGCGACATCGTCGTCACCTCGGGCCTTGACGGCGTCTATCCGGCCGGCCTGGCGGTGGCGCGCGTGAGCCAGGTGGAAAACAGCGGGGCCGGATCGTTCGGCGGCGTGGTATGCCAACCGCTGGCCGGCATCTCCAACCATACGCAGTTGCTGATTTTGATGTCGGCGCCGGAGATGCCTCCGCGTCCGCCGGACGAGGAGGCGCGCGCGCTCAAGAAGCACAACAACAAGATGGCGCCGGTCAAGGAGGCGCCGAAAGAGGGCGTCGATCCGGCGCCCGCCGGCGCCGCGCCTGCAACCGCGCCGGCCGGGCCGCCCGGCCTGATGCCGGTGATGCCGCCGCCTGCGCCGAAACC
>NZ_WWCX01000073.1:0-31592 GCF_009857655.1 Duganella vulcania | reverse complement strand
GGCGGGTGCGGCGGCCTGGGCGCCAGCGCCTGACGTTGCGGATGCCGCCGCGCCGGCGGACGGCGCACCGCCGCTGATCGTGGCCAGCTGCGCCTTGGCGGCGGCGCTGTCCGATTGCGCCTGCAGCAGGCGCTGTTCCATGGCTTGCAGGCGCGCCTCGTAGGCCGCCTTCATTTCGCGGATCTCCGCGCGGATGGCGGCCAGTTCCTTCTGTTCTTTCTTATCTGCGGCATAGGCCTGCGGGGCCGCCACGGCGACGCTCAATGCGGCCGCGAGTACGCTGTGTTTCAACATGTGATTTCCTGTGGATAGCTACGATAGACCGAGCCCCTGCTCAAGCGGCAGTGGCGGCGGACCAAGGGGTGTGCGATCAGGACAGGACGGGCGGCGCTCGCGATCGGAAGCCGCAGACGGTGCGCTGGCAATCGAGCGGCGTCGGCGTGCGGACCACGGCCACCGATGTATTGGCGGCCAGCGGGAAGGAATGGAAATGTGTATCGGCAGCGGAAGCGATCTGCGCGAACGCCAGGCACTGCGCGCAATTGTGATCGAGCCCCAGCTTGGTGATCCTGCTGGCATCCTCATCCTGCTGCGCGGCGGCCTGCACCACGCCGGTCGCGGCCGAAGCGTGCGACAGCGCGTGCGAGTACCCCATCTGCTGGGAGAACACCAGCAGAAGCGACAGCAGCACATAAAGGAAGTTGCGGCGTGTGTTCACAAAATACCAACTATCGATACATCAGTGCCGGTATTGTAATGCGAGCCACAGAGTTTTAGCGCACTTTTTGTTTTTCGAGGAAGGCGTGCACCTTGGCGGCCGCCAGCTTGTTGATCGCCACCAGCAGCGAGGTGTCGACGCCGGCCAGGCCGTAGGTCGAGCCGATGTGCTTGCCGATATGGATCAGCACCTCGGCCGCCACCTCGGCATCGGACTCGGCCCGGTGGGCCGCGCTCTTGAAACGGATGCCCAGCTGGTCCGACAGATTGCCCAGCTTGTAGCTCGGCAGCTTGGGGAACACGCGGCGCGACAGCTTCAGCGAACACACCAACGCCTGGTAGCCCGGCGTCAGGCCCAACCGGGCCGCCTCGGCGCGCAGGAACTTGTCGTCGAAGCTGGCGTTGTGGGCCGACAGCGCATCGCCGCCGATGAAGTCGAGCAGCTCCGGCACCACCCGCGATACCGGCGGCGCGCCGTCGACCATGGCCTGCGTGATGCCGGTCAGGCCGGTGATGAAGGACGGTATGCGCACATTGCAGTTAATCAGCGACACATAGCGGTCGACCACCTTGCCGCCGACGATGCGCAACGCCGCCACCTCGGTGATGCGGTCGCCCATGTCGGGCGACAGGCCGGTGGTTTCGAAGTCGAGCATGACGATCGGTTGGTCGAGCATGGTGGTCCCTATCAGTTATCCGAACAGTTAGCCGAACTTGCGCACGGCATCCAGCGCCAGGCCGGCGCCGATGCTGCCGAACAGGTCGCCCTCGACCTTGCGGGCCGACGGCACCAGCGCGCCGATGCGCTCGCGCAGCATGCGCACGCCGCTCGAACCGCCGGTGAAGAACACCGTGTCCACATCGGCCGGCGCCACACCGGCGTCGCGCAGCAGGCTCAGCACCGTGCTCTCGACCGAGCCGACCAGGTGGCCGATGGCGTCGTCGAACTGTTCGCGGCACAGCTCCAGCGTCACGGCCGGCGACAGGCGGTCCAGCTCCAGCGTGACTTTCGGCGCGTCGGACAGCGCGATCTTGCCCTCTTCCGACTTCATCGCCAGCCAGTGGCCGGCGCGCTGGTCGATCAGCTTCTGCAGGCGGCCCAGCTTTTCCTGCTCGGCCGAATCGCGCAGCAGGTCGGACAATTGCGTCCACATCTTCTTGGTGTACGCCTGGTTGATGGTGTGCCAGGTCGCCAGGTTGAAGAAGTAGCTGGACGGGACTTCGCTGTTGTTGCGCAGCCGGCTGCCGTAGCCCAGCAGCGGCATCACGGACGACAGGCTGAGGTATTTGTCGAAGTCGGTGCCGCCGATGTGCACACCGCCGTTGGCCAGGATGTCGTCGCGGCGCTCGGTCTTCTTGGCGCGCTCGGGCGACAGGCGCACCAGCGAAAAGTCCGAGGTACCGCCGCCGATGTCGGCGATCAGCACCAGCTCTTCGCGCGTAATCTGCGACTCGTAGTCGAACGCGGCCGCGATCGGCTCGAACTGGAAAGCGATGTCCTTGAAGCCGACGGAACGGGCCACCTCGGCCAGCGTGTCCTCGGCCAGCTGGTCGTTTTCCTTGCTGTCGTCGATGAAGTGCACCGGACGGCCGAACACGGCCGACGTGAACTGGCGTCCGGCCGACTGCTCGGCGCGGCGCTTCACCTCGCCGATGAACTGCGACAGCAGCGTGCGGAACGGCAGCGCGCGGCCCCCCACCTCGGTCTGGCCGTCGATCAGGCTGGTGCCGAGCAAACTTTTCATGGAGCGCATCAGGCGCCCCTCGTAGCCGGCCAGGTACTCGGCCAGCGCTGCACGTCCGAAGGTGACTTCTTCGTCCTCGGCGTTGAAGAAAACCACCGACGGCAAGGTGGTCTTGCCCTCTTCCAGTTCCAACATCACCGGATGTCCGGGACGCACCCAGCCCACCGTGGAATTTGACGTGCCAAAATCGACGCCGCAAGCATTGGCCATGTCGACCCTTCACGTGAATAAAGGGGCGTCATTTTAGCAGAAATCCCGCTCCCTCAGGAAAAATTGCAGGGAGGCCACACCTGGCTGAATATTTCTTAAAAGAAAAACGATTATTATTGCTAACGAGTAAGATTTTGATTATGCTGGTTTCACTAATAAATAAGCAAGCTACAGCCTGCAGGCCAGAGACGATGACCAAATCCAAGCCGACCATCCAAGTCTGCGCAACTGAACACAAAGCCAGTATCGCCCGTGAAGCCCGCCGCGTCACCTCGTACGACGTGGCCATCGTGGCCGGCGTGTCGCAATCGGCCGTGTCGCGCTGTTTCAAGCCCGGCGCCAGCGTATCCAAGTCCACCCACGCGCGGGTGATGAAGGCCGCCGCGCTGCTGGACTACATCCCCAACGCCGCCGCCCGCAGCCTGATCACGCGCCGCTCCAACATGGTCGCGGTGCTGATCACCAACAAGTCCAACCTCTACTACCCGGAACTGCTGGCCGAGCTGAGCCAGCATCTGAGCACGCTGGGCAAGCGCGTGCTGCTGTTCCCGCTGGCGCGCGAGGCCGATGTCGATCGCGTGCTCAACGACGTCTGGCAATTCCAGGTCGACGGCGTGATCGTGGCCGCCCGCATGTCGGACGAACACGTGGCCGAATTCGAACGGCGCGGCATGCCGCTGGTGCTGTTCAACCGCACGCTGCGCAACCAGTCGGTCAACACCGTCACCTGCGACCACCTGGAAGCGGGCCGCACGCTGGTCTCGCGCCTGGCCGCCGCCGGCCACCGCCGCTTCGGCATCATTGGCGGCACCACCGACACCACCGTGGCCGGCGAGCGCCGCCGCGGCGCCTGCGAACGGCTGGCCGAGCTGGGCCTGCCGCCGCCGGTCATCGTGCCGGGCGAGTACGACTACGACAGCGGCGCCTCCGGCCTGAAGGCGCTGATCGAGAAAATGGGCGGCGTCCCGGACGTCATCCTGTGCGGCAGCGACGTGATGGCCATCGGCTGCCTCGATTGCGCCCGCCATGAACTGGGCATCGACGTGCCGGGTCAAATGTCGGTGGCCGGCTTCGACGCGGTCGAACCGTCCAACTGGCTGAGCTACAACCTGACCACGCTGCGCCAGCCCATGCCCAAGATGGCCGCGGCCGCGGCCAACCTGCTGTGCGCCGTCATCGACAGCCGCGAAACGCTGGTGGAACGGCGCCTGTTCAGCGCCCAGTTCATCGAAGGCGCCACCGCGCGCCTGCAGCCGAAGCCGCCCGCGGCGGCGGCCACTGTATCGGTCACCGGCATCCGCACGCCGGTCGCTATAATGTAGCGGATGAACGATGCCAACCCTCCCCGCTTCACCCCGCAAGGCCTGATCCCCACACCCGAGCAGACCGCCATCCAGCTGGCGCAGCACAAGGTGGTGCTGGTGGACGCCAACGCCGGCGCGGCCAAGACCACCACGCTGGCGCTGCGCATCGGCGAGGCGCTGGCGCGCAAACTGGCGCCGGAACAGATCCTGGCGCTGACCTTCACGCCGGAAGCGCGCGACGTCATGCGCCAGCGCCTGCTCGACGTCGGCGTGCCGCACGCCCTGGCCAGCCGCGTCGCGGTACTGACCTTCGAAGACTTCGCCGCGTTCCAACTCGACAGCATCGACGGCGACGGCCTGCGGCAATGCGCCGAGGCGCGCCAGCTGAAGGACTACGCGCTGGCCGCGATCGACCGCGTGGCCGAACGCTACGCCGGCCGCCTGGACGGCCTCGACCTGCAGACCCACAGCATCGCGCTGGCCCAGTTCCTCGACGTGCAGTTGCAACTGAAGGCGACCATGGCGCTGGCCGCCGACGTCGAATACATGGGCCTGGAAGACATCGCCGAGCAGATGGGCGTGCCGCTGACCGACTACCTGACCACGGTGGAGTACGAAACCCTGCGCCTGGACGGCGGCGCCGGCGCGGTGTTCCGCGGCCCGTTCGACGCCACCTTCGACCTGGCCTGCAACCTGCAGGCGGGCGCGCGCCTGGCCGAGCACTTCCCCGACTACCGGCTGGTGCTGTGCGACGAGCTGCACGACCTGAACGAGGCGGCCTTCCATATCCTCGACGCGCTGATCGCCAGGCCGCAGTGCTTCTTCGTCGGCGCCGGCGACAAGGACCAGGTGATCCACGCCAAGCTGGGCGCCAGCGAGGAATACCTGAACCGCCGCTTCGGCCAGAACTACCCCAAGCTGGTGCGCTACCCGCTGACCTACACCTACCGCCACGGCCCGCACCTGGCCTACGCGATGGCGGAGTTCAAGCAAAAGCCGGTCGAATCGAGCCTGCCGCTGCACACCGAGATCCGCCACGCCCACTACGACAACGCGGCCGCCTGCGCGCAGCAGGCCGTGGCCGCGATCCGGCAATGGAAGGCCGACGGCCACGCGCTGGACGGCTGCGCCATCCTGATCCGCGACCGCCACCAGTCGATGGCCATCGAGAACGCGCTGATCGAGGCCGACATCGACTACCGCACGCCCGCCATGGCCGGCTACCTGCAGCGCGACGAGATCCTGTTCCTGCGCGGGATGCTGGCGATCGCGCTCAAGGATTTCAGCGCCGTGAAATCGGAACAGGTGCGCACCGCCATCGTCAACGCCATGGTGGCCTTCAGCGAGATGCGCTTCAGCGCGCGGCGCATGGACAACTTCAAGGCGCAGATCATCAAGGACCCGGCGCTGCTGGGGGAGCTGTTCCACATCGACGACGAGCGGCGCGACGGCGACGAGCCGAACTACCGCGACGTCGCCAGCCTGGCGACCAAGCAGGCCGTGATCGCGGCCATCGCCTGGCTGTCGGAAGTCGATCCGGCCACGCCGGCGGCGGCCGTGCTGACGGAAGTGTGCGAGCGCGTCAAGCTGGTGGCGACCGCGCGCCGCATCTTCGTGCGGCCGTACGAGGCGGGCGTGGTCAACAAATCGGTGGCCGGCCTGCTCGACGCGGCGGCCGCCTCCGGCCACACACTGGCCGAGTTCTGGGCCGCGCTCAACGCGCGCGAAGCCTTCGTGCGGCGCAAGCGCGACCGCAAGGCGGTGCTGATCGAATGCGTGGCCAACGCCAAGGGCAAGGAGTTCGAGCACGTGATCCTGCCCTTCCTGCAGGCCGACGAATTCCCGCACCCGACCCAGCCCAAGGCCGAGGAGGAAAACCTGTTCTACGTCGGCGCCACCCGCGCCCGCGCGCGCCTGACGCTGCTCTCGCCGGCCGATGCCGCGCTGCGCAGCGGCTTCATCGCGCAGATGCGCCTGCCGAAATCGGCGGCGGCGGCCGAGGCGGCCATCGCCCGCAACCAGGCCAGGCCGGCCGCGCCGTCGGCCGCCCCGGCCGCGCGCCAGTACCTGACCGCCACCTATCAGGAGAAGGACCAGGTCAAGGCGCTGGGCGCCCAATTCGACATCACGCGCCGGGCCTGGTACGTCGAATCGGGCAAGGATTTGACCCCTTTCTCGCCTTGGATAAAAAAATAATGCAGCAAGCCAATACTTCTGAGGGAAACCCTTATATAATGTCGGTCGCGGCTGGTGTCCAAGCCTCACACCCCATGCAAGTCCAAAACAATTGAACTATTTCGGGAGTATTCCATGAAAGCACAACAAAAAATCCTGCTGGCATCCTGCGCACTGGCTGTTCTGAGCGCTTGCAGCACCCCAGCACCAGTCGTCGCCCCAGCACCGGCACCAGAGCCAGTCAAAGCCGCGCCGGCGCCGGCACCAGCTCCAGTGGCCGCGCCAGTCGCCGTGTCCCTGCCAGCCTACCTGGACCCAAACAGCTCGATCTACAAGAACCGCAGCGTGTTCTTCGACTTCGACAAGTACAATGTCAAGCCTGAGTTCAACGCCCTGGTCGCCGACCACGGCAAGTTCCTGTCGTCGAACCCTAACGTATCCGTCAAAGTCGAAGGCAACACCGACGAACGCGGTGGCGCAGAGTACAACCTGGCCCTGGGCCAGCGCCGCGCGCAAGCCGTGATCACCGCCCTGAAAGTACAAGGCGCGAAAGACGGCCAGATGGAAGCCATCAGCTACGGTAAAGAAAAAGCCTCCGGCAGCGACGACGCGACCCGCGCCCAGAACCGCCGCGCAGACATCGTCTACCCAAGCAAGTAATACGCCGCATCTTTCGGCAACGTCAGATGGTACCGAACGCCCGGCTTAACAGCCGGGCGTTTTTGTTTTGGGCTCTCCCGAAAGAGAGCTGTGCAAGGGCAAGGTCTTCGTTATGCTGCAAGCTTCCATTCACCCTCAGAACCGCTGAAGGAAGTCTCATGAAGAACCTCACCACCGCAGCCGGCGCGCCGGTCGTCGACAATCAAAACATCCAGACCGCGGGCCCGCGCGGCCCGGCGCTGCTGCAGGATGTATGGCATCTTGAAAAGCTGGCCCACTTCGCGCGCGAGGTGATCCCGGAGCGCCGCATGCACGCCAAGGGCTCGGGCGCCTTCGGCACCTTCACCGTCACCCACGACATCAGCCAGTACACGCGCGCGGCGCTGTTCTCCGAAGTGGGCAAGAAGACCGACATCTTCATGCGCTTCTCCACCGTGGCCGGCGAGCGTGGCGCGGCCGATGCGGAACGCGATATCCGCGGCTTCGCCGTCAAGTTCTACACCGAGCAAGGCAACTGGGACGTGGTCGGCAACAACACGCCGGTGTTCTTCTTCCGCGATCCGCTCAAGTTCCCGGACCTGAACCACGCCGTCAAGCGCGATCCGAAAACCAATCTGCGCAGCGCCGAAAACAACTGGGACTTCTGGACCCTGCTGCCGGAAGCCCTGCACCAGGTCACCATCGTCATGAGCGATCGCGGCATCCCGAAAGGCTACCGCCACATGCACGGTTTCGGCAGCCACACCTTCAGCTTCATCAGCCCGAAGAACGAGCGCTTCTGGGTCAAGTTCCACTTCGTCTGCCAGCAAGGCATCGAGAACTTCAGCGACGCCGAAGCCGCTGAAGTGGTGGGCCGCGACCGCGAAAGCGCGCAGCGCGACCTGTTCGACGCCATCGAGAACAAGGACTTCCCGCGCTGGAAGCTGGCGGTGCAGGTCATGCCGGAAGCCGAGGCCTCCAAAGTGCCGTACAACCCGTTCGACCTGACCAAGATCTGGCCGCACAAGGATTATCCGCTGATCGACGTCGGCGTGCTGGAACTGAACCGCAATCCGGAGAACTACTTCGCGGAAGTCGAGCAGTCGGCCTTCTCGCCGGCCAATGTGGTCCCCGGCATCGGCTTCTCGCCGGACCGCATGCTGCAATCGCGCCTGTTCTCGTATGGCGACGCGGCCCGCTACCGCCTGGGCGTGAACCATCACGCGATTCCGGTCAACGCGCCCAAGTGCCCGTTCCACAGCTACCACCGCGACGGCGCCATGCGCACCGACGGCAACCACGGCGCCAGCACCTCGTATGAGCCGAACAGCCATGGCGAATGGCAGCAGCAGCCGCAGTTCGCCGAACCGCCGCTGTCGCTGGAAGGCGCGGCAGGCCACTGGGATCATCGCGTCGATACCGACTACTACTCGCAGCCGGGCAATCTGTTCCGCCTCCTGACGGCCGAGAAGAAGCAGCTGCTGTTCGAGAACACGGCGCGCGCCATCCACGGCGTATCGAAGGCCATACAGCAACGGCACATCGATCACTGCACGCAGGCCGATCCGGCCTACGGCGCGGGCGTGATGGCCGCCATCAGCGCCCTTGAAGGCAAATAGATCAATCTTGCGGAAATAATAAACATCGGTAAAATGGGGCACCTTGTCGCCCCGTTTTCCGATGCCTTCCCTTTTTCTTCGCCTTGTCCTCAGCGCCCTGCTGCTTTGCCATTGCGCCGCGCGCGCGCAAGCAGTCGCCTGGCTGTGGGACGAAGCCCTGCTGCCGCCGTGGTCCACCACCGAAGCGGCGGTCCTGCAACGCCACATCCTGCTGACCGGCGACGCCGTGCGCACGCGTCCACGCATGCGCCAGCCCGCGATGCCCGCCGCCACGCGGGTCACGCCGGTGCTGCACGTCGAAGTCAGCACCGTCAACCCGCCGCTGGATATTGAAGCCAGCCGCGCGATCATCGTGCATGCGCTGCTCGACGCAGCCGCCGTCAGCACCTCCGGCTGGGTACAGCTGGACATGGAAGCCAAGCCGTCGCAGCGCGAGTTCTATCGTTCGCTGGTGCGGCAGCTGCGCGGCGCGCTGCCGCCGCAGATCAAGTTGAGCGTGACCGCGCTGGCCTGGTGGTGCCGCTCGCCGGCCTGGCTGGACGGACTGGCCGCCGACGAAGTGGTGCCGATGTTCTTCCGCATGGGCCGGGACAGCGCCACCATGCGCGACATCGTCGAACAATCGCCCGCCACGCTGCACGCCAGCTGCCCCGCGGGCAGTGCTGGCTTCTCGCCGCAAGAACCCTTCGCGCCGCAAGTGGCGGCGCGCTATCGTAAAACCTACTGGTTCGACCGCTACGCGTGGAAGCGCGACGGTGCGGACCTGCCGCCGCTTTCAAGGAGCTCGCCATGATCCACCCTCTTCGTCCACTCGTCATCGCCGCGGCGCTGCTGGCCTGCGCCCACGCCGCCGCCAGCAGTGGCGGCCCGTGGGATCCCTACGTCAGCCGCAGCGGGCCGGATATCGCGCTGAACCGCTATCAATCCGGTGAGTTGGGCGTGCTGCTTCCCAGCTATGACCGCATGTACCTGTACACCGCCTGGCGCACCGTGCAACTGGGCGCCGACGGCTTGAAGTCCGTGCCCAATCCGCAGGGCGGCCTGCTGCGCGCCATCGGCAGCCGCAACGGCGGCTGGGTCGACGCGACCGAAGGCAAGAAGGTCTATGGCGCCTGGCTGGCCGCCGTCGGCGCCGCGTTGAAGCAGGCTCCCGCCGCGCCCAAGGCCGACGACAGCATGGCCAATGGCTATCTGAATTGCCCGCTCGGCGGCTACACCTTCGCCACGTCCACGCTGAACGACCTGGCGCGCCGTCCCGATGCGACGCCGGCGCGGCTCAACGCGTGGGTGGCGACGCAGCGGCAGGTCTTCAAATTCTGCGGCGACGATGTGGATGCGCCACGCAACCGCTTCGATGAAACCAAGCGCGTGATCCCCGCGCCGGCCGAACTGCCCGCCTCCGAAGCGCTGTACTGGCGCCAGATGCAGCAATATCAGCTGGCCTCCGCCGCCTTCTATGGCGAGAACTACGCCCTGAGCACCAGCCTGTTCGCCAGGATCGGCGCCACCGACAAGCATCCGCTGCGCCAATGGGGCGAGTATCTGAGCCTGCGCTCGCAGGCGCGCGCCGCCACGTTTGTCCCGGGCCCGAACGCCGACCAGGCGGCCTGGCAGGAGCGGCTCGACGCCAAGCGCGAAGGTCCGGCCGCCGCCGCGGCACGGTTGGCGGCGGCGCAGAAGAAGCTGGCGGCGATCCAGTCCAGTGCCGATCATATCCTCGCCAACCCGGAGCTGGCGTCGCTGCATGAAGCCACCCGCGCCATCGTGCGCAGCATGCAGGTGCGGCTCACGCCTACGCTGCGCTTCGCGGAACTGAGCAAGCTGCTCGACGATCCGCGCGCCAATCCGTACCAGGACGATCACCTGGGCGACTGGCGTGTGCTGGCCAACGACCTGCTGCAGCCGCCCGGCGCCGACCAGGCCGACACCCGCCCCGCCCTGCGCGCCAGCGCCGGCTTCATCGACTGGCTGCAAACCCTCCAGCAATGCCAGGAGTACGAGGCCAAGCGCAGCTGCGCGGTGGAGCGCGCGCACGCGGTGGACCTGTGGAACCGCTACGCCAAGGAAGGCAACAAGGCGCAGGCGCGCGTGTGGCTGCTGGCCGCCGTCATGCTGTCCGATAAGCTGACGCCGGAGCTGGAGAAGGCGGCGCAGCAGGTGGCGTCCGGCACGCCCGAGTACCTGACCATGCGCCACGCGTTGGCTCGCCACTACCGCTTGAACAACCAGGCCGACAAGGCGCGCACGATTGGCGATGCCGTCTTGACCGGCCCCGCGCTGGCGGCCAGCAATTCGAGCAGCACGCGCAATCAGTTCCTGCAGGAGCGCTTTGCGGTGGCGTCGTCGCCGGCGGACGCCGCCAACTATCTGCTGCGCACGGCCAGCCGCGATCTCGATCCCGACACCGGCGAACAGGCCAAGGCCAGCGAGGAAGGTGGCACCGACAAGGTCCGCGTGGCCGTCGCGGCGGACGGCACGCGATGGCTGAACAGCGGCCTGTCGGTGGCCGACCTGTCGGCGCTGGCCGCGAACACCAAGCTGTCCAAGCCGCTGCGCACGCAGATCGCCGTGGCCGCGTGGATGCGCTCCGACCTGCTGGGGCAGGACGAGGCGGCATTGAACGCGGCCCAGCAGATCGAGCAGAACGCGCCGGTGCTGGCGCCTGTCATGCAGAAATACCGCAAGCTGGCCGGCACGCCGGAGCACCGCTACTGGATGCTGCTGAACGCCGTGAAGTACGGCCTGTCGCCGATGTACAGCGGCGCCACCGCCGAGATCAAGCTGCGCGCGCCGGATGAAACGCTGGCCGACATGTGGTGCAAGCTGCCCGCCAAGGCCGGCGCCAGCTACGGCGAAAACACCGACGCCGAACACACGCTGCCGATGCCGGAGCTGGGCAACAACGCCGCGCGCGACAAGGAGCTGGCGCAGCTTGCGGGCCTGAAGACGGCCACCGGCTACATCGGCGACTACGTCATGCAGCGCGCCACCGCCGTGCCGACCGATCCGGAACTGCCATGGCTGCTGTACGTGACGGTGCAATCGACACGCGGCGGCTGCCTGGACGCCGACGCCAAGACGCTGTCGAAGAGCGCATTCACCCTGCTGCACAAGCGTTACAAGAATAATGAATGGGCACGCAAGACACCGTATTTCTATTGAGTGGCATCAAACGCGGGAAGCGGCATAGGATTAGCCTGACGACTCTGGAGGTGCGACATGCCAAATATGCCACCGAGTGTTATCCCATCGCCCGCCGCCGCGCGGCGGAGGAAACGGGGCTCGGGGAAGACGTATTTCCACCTGGCCTGCTCTACTCCATCGAACAGCTCCTGGATCAAGACTTCATGCCCTAGCGGACATAGTGATGTAAAAACGCAACACAATCTGTCTTTTTGGCATCTAAATTCAGATTCCCATCGTCTTGGGTGAACTGGCGCACATTCAATTCCCGGCGGGCGGGGCAAAATAGGGCCGCATACTAATTAACCCTTGCCAGTCTCGCCGCCACCATGCCTACTCTGATAACTGCCGCCTACGCCCTGCACAGACAGAAAATCGCCGTGGAACGAACGCTGTGTGCGCGTTCGGCGGAAGAATCCCAGCTGGCGGCCCGCTGGGCCGGCGCCTGGCACAAGCTGGTCCAGCGCAAACTGGACCAGGCCGAGGCCATGGCCGCCGCGCCATTCCCGAACTACACCGGCTTCAGCGTGCAGCCCGCGGCGGTGCGGGTGCTGCACTAAACTCCCCTCAGAACCTGGCGCGCAGCTGCACGTAGGCCATGCGCGGCGCACCCACCATGCGGCCGGCGTTGCCGTCGACGTTGCGGGTGTAATAGCGATGGTCGGCGATGTTGTTGACGCCGGCCATCACCTCATAGCCCGGCTTGCCCGGCATCTTCCACGTCAATTGCGCGTTCCACAGGCGGAAGCCCGGCACGATGCCGTTGCTGCCGTTGGCCGCCTCCGCCGCCGTGTTGGCGGTGTCCGAATACTGCTTGCTTTGATGCGTGGTCGACAGGTTGGCGGTCCACGCGCCAACGCTGTAGCGCGCGCCCAGCGTGTCCGTGTTGCGCGAGTAGAACGGCACATCCATCCCCGACGATACACCCGAATCCTGGATCGCCTTGGTGTAGGTGTAGTTCGCGTACACGTTCAGGCCGGCCAGCGCGCCGGCGTCGTCGAAGGTGTAGTCGGCCGCCGTTTCGATGCCGTCGTGGTTGGTGGCGCCGATGTTGCGGAACACGGCCGGCACGGTGCCGGGCACCTGCAGGATCTGGTTGTCGAACTTCAGCTTGAAGGCAGTGATTTCGGCGCTGGCCGCGCCGGTCTTCCAGCGCGCGCCCAGTTCGGCCGTCTTGGCCAGCTCAGGCTTGAGCGGATTGGCCGGGGTCTGCGAATTGAGCTGGGTGTTCTGCACCGGGCCGAACGAGGTGGTGTAGTTGGCGAACACGGTCAGCGAACGGTTGAGCAGATAGGCCACGTTCAGCGACGGCAGCGCCTTGTTGTTGTCGCTCTCGAACACCGACTTGGCGCCGAGGTCGTTGCGCTCGGACGAGATGTGCTCGTAGCGCAGGCCCGGCGTGATGCGCCATGCGCCCACGGCGATGCGGTCGTCGACGTAGACCGCGTGCGCGTCGGTGCTGTTGGTGAAGGTCGCGGTCGCACCCCTGGCGCCGGTGGACACGGTCTGGACGTAGTTGTTGTCGTCGCCGCGCTCGCGCAGGAAGCGGTAGCCGACGGTGACATCATGCGTCAGCCCGCCGGTGGCGAAGCGCTGCGTGTAGCGCGGCTCCAGGCCCAGCACCTCGTAGTTGCGCGGCTGCCAGGTCAGCTGGGTCTTGGCCGCGTTGATCAGCGAGCTTTGACGGAAGCTGTCGCTGTAGTAGGCCTTGACCTCGAACTCCTGCGTGGCCGACAAGGTGTTCAGGTAGCCGATGTCCGCGCTGCGGCGGTCGCCGCTCCAGAAGTCGGTCGGCCGCGTGTTCTGGAACGGATCGGCGTTGTACTGCGCCACCGTCAGCCCGCCCGGCGTGCGCGAGTTGACCTCGTAGTAGGACAGCTTGGCGTTCAGCTCGCTGTGCGGCGTCAGCTGGTAGCGGAACTTCAGCGCCAGGTCGTTGACCTTTTCATTGCTGCCGACACGCCATTCGCTGCCGGCCATGCCCGAGTACAGCACCGCCACGCCCAGGCCGCTGTCCTGCTGGGTGCCGACGAAGGCGCTGTATTGACGGTTCTGGCCGCCGTGGCCGAAGTCGTTGTAGCGGAACGAGGCGTCGCCGCTCACGCCCGGCCCATCCGGAATGGAACGGCTGCGGAAGTTGATGATGCCGCCGACGTTCTGCGGGCCGTAGCGCACCGCGCCGCCGCCGCGCACCACATCGATCGATTCAATGTTGTTGAGGCTGACCGGCGCGAACGACAGGTGCGGCTGGCCATACGGCGCCACCGCCAGCGGTATGCCGTCCAGCAGCACGGTCGAGCGTGGCGAGTAGCGCCCGGTCAGGCCGCGCACGCCGATGTTGAGCGAGATCGCGCTGCCGGCCGAGCCGGAATTGTCGGTCGACTGAACGCCCGGAATGCGGCGCATCACATCGCCGATGTCGGCGGCGCCGGTGTTGTCGATGTCTTCCTTCTTCATCACGGTGCGGGCGCCAGCGAAATTCTTGACGCTGTTCTGCAAGCCCGAGCCGAGCCAGCTGCCCGAGACCTGGATCGATTCGATCGGCCCGGCGGCTTCCTGCGCATGGAGGGGAACCGCCAGCAAGGCGACGGCGACGGCAATAAGGGAACGTTGGTATGGAATGGCGGTCAGCGGCATGGTGTACAGGGATGTGCGTTTCAACAATGCAAATGATAACACTTCTCATTCTCAAATGAAAGTACGCGGTCTTTTGGGATGCGCTATAATTTGCCCATGTTCAATTTCGCGCGCCGTCGAACGCTGCACATCTGGATCGCCTTGCTGGCCGTCCTGCTCAGCGCGCTCGCGCCGTCGATCTCCAGGGCGATGAGCCCGGCCTCGCCGTTCGGCTACGGCGAAATCTGCTCCACCGACACCGTCAAGAAATCCCCCACCCCGGCCGCCGACCACGCGATGGAGCATTGCCCGTACTGCGCCACGCACGGCGGCACCTACGCGCTGCTGCCGCCGGTCGCGGCCAGCTTCGCCGTCGTCGGCGGCCATGACTCCTACCCGCCGCTGTTCTACAGCGCTCCACGTCCGCTGCACAGCTGGACCGCCGCCAAGCCGCGCGGACCGCCCACCCGTTCCTGATCGTCAGCCGTAACCGCCGCCACCCGCCGCCATAAGCCGCGGAGGCGGCCAACATCCCAACATCAGGAACATCATGAAAACGACCATAACGCCAATGGCGCTGGCGCTGCTTGCCGCCTTCTCCACCCTCGCCTGCGCCCAGGAGGCGCCCATCCACATGCTGGGCACCGTGACCATCGTCGGCAACCGTCCGACCTCGCTGCCGTCGCAGATCCCGACCACCATCGAGGGCATCACGCACCACGACATCGAACAATCCATCAACGCCACCGACGCCGAGGACGCGCTGAAATACCTGCCCAGCCTCCTGGTGCGCAAGCGCTACATCGGCGACTACAACCACGCCGTGCTGTCCACGCGCGCCTCCGGCACCGGCAACAGCGCCCGCTCGATGGTGTACGCCGACGGCATTTTGCTGTCCAACTATCTCGGCAACGGCGCCTCGTTCGCGCCGCGCTGGGGCATGGTCAGCCCCGAGCAGGTCGAGCGTGTCGACGTGCTGTACGGCCCCTTCTCCGCGGCCTACGGCGGCAACTCGGTCGGCGCGGTGGTCGATTACATGACCCGCATGCCGACCAGGTTCGAAGCCCACGCCAAGCTGGCGCTGACACACCAGCCGTTCAAGCTGTATAACACCAACGACAACTACCAGGGCAAGCAAGCCAGCATCTCCCTGGGCGACCGCCAGGGCGGCTGGTCGTGGTACGTGGACGTCGGCCACACGGACAGCGACGGCCAGCCGCTGACCTTCCCGACCAAGGCGCCGGCCGCCGGCAAGCCAGGCAGCGCGGGCATCCCCGTCACCGGCGCGGTCGCGGGCCTGGACCGCGCCAACAACCCGTGGCTCATCCTCGGCACGGCCACGCAGTACCACACCGTGCAGGACCAGTTCAAGGCCAAGCTGGCCTACGATATTTCGCCCACGGTGCGCGCCTCCTACACCTTCGGCCTGTGGCGCAACGATTCGAAAGGCCGTCCGCAAACCTATCTGCGCGACGCCGCCGGCAATCCGGTCTACAGCGGCGCCGTCAACATCGAAGGCCGCAGCTACACGCTGGCGCCCACGGACTTCAACCTGTCGAACGAAGACATCCAGCACATCATGCACGGCCTGACCGTCAAGTCCCACACCAAGGGCGTGTTCGACTGGGAGATCGCGGCCAGCCTGTACGACTACGACAAGGACGTGCTGCGCGCCGCCACCACCGTCGCGTTGCCGGCCGCGCTGGCGGGTGGCGCCGGACGCATCGTCAACCAGGGCGGCACCGGCTGGAACACCTTGTCCGGCAAGGGCGTCTGGCGTCCGAACGTGGAGCACATCGCGGAATTCGGCTACCAGCGGCAGGCCTACAAACTGGCCAGCATCGAGAACGCCGCCAGCAACTGGATCGACGGCGCGCCGGGCGAGCGTAACGCCGCCTTCACCGGCAAGACCGAAATCAACAGCCTGTATGCGCAGGACTGCTGGCGCTTCGCTTCCTTGTGGAAGACGGTGCTGGGCGTGCGCTTCGAGCGCTGGACCGCGCACGATGGCGCCACCGCCAACCGCGCCACGACCGCGGCGCATCCCGAGCGCAGCGGGAACTTCGTGTCGCCGAAAGCCGCGCTGGCATACCAGGCCAGCGACGACTGGGTGCTGAAAGCCTCGCTGGGCCGGGCGGTGCGCATGCCGACGGTGTCCGAGCTTTACCAGGGCGGCATCAACGCGGCCGGCGATTTGATCAACAACGATCCGAACCTGAAGCCTGAAAAATCGTGGACCACCGAGCTGACGGCGGAGCGCCGCCTCGCCGCCGGCCTGCTGCGCCTGACCGCGTTCGGCGAACGCACCCAGGACGCGCTGTACTCGCAGACCAATACGCTGGCCGGGTCCGTGGTCAGCACCGTGCAGAACGTCGACCGCATCAACACCAAGGGCCTGGAAGTGGCCTACACGGCGGACGACGTCTGGGTGCGCGGCCTGACGCTGAACTCCAGCGTCACCTGGACCGATTCGAAGATAGACCGCAACGACAAGTTCCAGGCCAGCGTAGGCAAATGGCAGCCGCGCATTCCGGAATGGCGCGCCACCGGCGTGGCCACCTACGCGCCGAACGACAAGCTGGCGCTGACGCTGGCCGCGCGCTACAGCGGCAGCCAGTATTCGACGCTCGATAACACGGACCCCAACGGCTTCGCCTACATGGGCGCCAGCAAATACTTCACCACCGATGTGCGCGTCCACTACCGCATCAACCGGCAGTGGAGCGCGGCGGTGGGCATCGATAACCTCAACAACTACAAGTACTGGAACTTCCACCCTTATCCGCAGCGGACCTACGTGGCGGAACTGAAGTTCGATCTCTAAGCAGGTCCCGCGCAGGCGCCGCCGGTTTTCGGTTGCGCCTGCGCTGACATTTTAAAGATTCATGTGATATACTTCTTTACGTCGAAACCACACATGGACAGCAAAATGCTCAGCACCGAACAAAAAGCCATCATCAGCGCCACCGTTCCCATTCTCGAACAAGGCGGCGAGACCCTGACCCGCCATTTCTACATGACGCTGTTCCGCGACTTCCCGCAGGTGAAGCCGATCTTCAACCAGGCCAACCAGGCCGACGGCAACCAGCAGCGCGCGCTCGCCAACGCGGTGCTGATGTACGCGAAGAACATCGACCGGCTGGAGCAACTGGGCCCGCTGGTATCGACCATCATCAACAAGCACGTCTCGCTGCAGATCCAGCGCGAACACTACCCGATGGTGGGCGCCTCGCTGCTGAAGGCGATCCGCGAAGTGCTGGGCGCCGACGTCGCGACCGACGCGGTGATCGACGCATGGGGCGCGGCCTACGGACAACTGGCCGACATCCTGGCCGGCGCCGAGCAAAGCATCTACGACAAGAACGCGGCGGCGGAAGGCGGCTGGAGCGGCACGCGCGAATTCAAGGTCGTCTCAAAGACGGCGGAAAGCGATGAAGTCACCTCCTTCGTCCTGCAGCCGGCGGACGGCGGCAAGGTCGTCGCGCATGCGCCGGGCCAGTACGTCGGCCTGGTGGTCGACGTGGACGGCGAAGAACAGCGCCGCCAGTATTCGCTGTCCGCCGCCAGCAACGGCAGCACCTACCGCATCAGCGTCAAGCGCGAGCCGGGCGGCGCGGTCTCCAACTATCTGCACGACCATGTCGGCGTTGGCGACAGCCTGAAGCTGGTGCCGCCGGCCGGCGAGTTCACGCTGGCCGACAGCGACAAGCCGCTGGTGCTGATCAGCGGCGGCGTTGGCATCACGCCAACGCTGGCGATGCTGACGGAGGCGCTGAGCACCGGCCGCCGCATCCACTTCATCCACGCGGCGCGCCACGCCAACGTCCACGCCTTCCGCGACCAGGTTGACGCACTGGCGGCGCAGCACCCGCAACTGCAGCGCTTCTACTGCTACGAAGCGGCCAACGACAGCGGCCCGCAGCCGCACGCCACCGGCTACATCGACCAGCAGCGCCTGAACGCCTGGATGCCGGAGACGCGCGACGTCGAAGCCTACTTCCTCGGCCCGACGCCGTTCATGAAGGCGATCAAGTCGCACCTGCAGGAGCTGGGCGTGCCGCAATCGCAGACCTACTACGAGTTCTTCGGCCCCGCCGAGGCTCTGGGCTGACCAGGAAGGGACGCCCTCCGTGATAAGATAGCGGCGCTTCATCCCACTTATCACCGATACCATGCAAACCTTCATCGCAGGCCAAGCTGAAACACTGATCCGTGCCACGGGCGCCCGCGTGACCCGCCCGCGCGTAACGGTTCTGGAGTTTCTGCTTGCCCAGCAAAAGTCGCTGACCCACCACGAGATCCATGCCCACCTGTCCGATGCGGCGCTCGATCCGGTCACGCTGTATCGCGTGCTGGAATGGTTGACCGACAATGAACTGGTGCACCGGATCGCCGGCGCCGACACCGTATGGCGGTTCAGCGCCGGCGCCGGCCATCACTCGCACGAACATGCGCACTTCCAATGCACCAGCTGCGAGGAAGTGACCTGCTTTACCGAAGTTCCACTGCCGCGCAAAATCAAGCTGCCGGACGGCTTTCAAAGCCAGGAAATGGATTTCCTCATCAAGGGCACCTGCCCGCACTGCGCAAAACGCCAAGCCAAGCGTTAATCCCTAGCCCCGTTCCCGCCGGCCGCCGAATTATTAATGCAACTGTATTGCATTAATAATTCAAACCGCCTATCATGCGGACCTTACATGCAACTCGATTGCATTAGCAGAGTCCCCATAACCGCGCGCGAACGCGCATCCACCGCGAGATACCCATGTCCACCTACGACACACGGCTACCGGTCACCGTCCTTTCCGGCTTCTTAGGCGCAGGTAAAACCACCCTGCTCAATCACATCCTGGCCAACCGCGAAGGCCTGCGCGTCGCGGTCATCGTCAACGACATGAGCGAGGTGAATATCGATGCCTCGCTGCTGCGCCATGGCACGCAGAACGCCGGGGCCGCGCTGTCGCGCACCGAGGAAAAGATGGTCGAGATGAGCAACGGCTGCATCTGCTGCACGTTGCGCGAAGACCTGCTGCTGGAAGTGCGCAAGCTGGCCGCAAGCCAGCGCTTCGACTACCTGCTGATCGAATCGACCGGGATCGGCGAGCCGATGCCGGTCGCAGCCACCTTCGACTTCGAGGATGAACACGGCGATTCGCTTAACCATATCGCCCGCATCGACACGATGGTCACCGTGGTCGATGCCGCCAACCTGCTCCAGGACTTTCACGGCACCGACTTCCTGGCCCAGCGCGGCCAGACCGCCGGCGAAGACGACGACCGCACATTGGCGGCGTTGCTGTCGGAGCAGATCGAATTCGCCGACGTCATCGTGGTCAGCAAGACGGACCTGGTCACGCCGGCGCGGTTGGGCGAAGTACGCGCCGTCATCAAGGCGCTGAACCCGGGCGCGGCGATCGTCCATGCGGAACAAGGCCGGGTTGCACTCCACAAGATCCTCGGCACCGGCAAGTTCGACCTCGAAAAGGCCAGCCAGATGGCCGGCTGGGCGCGCGAGCTGGCCGGCATCCACACCCCGGAAACCGAGGAATACGGCATCTCCAGCTTCGTCCTGCGCGAGCGGCGGCCGCTGCACCCGCAACGCTTCGACCGCTTCCTCGACCAGGCCTTCCCGGGCCTGATACGCGCCAAGGGCTACGTTTGGTTGGCCAGCCGTCCCGACTGGGCTGTCGCCTATTCACGCGCAGGCAGGATCGCATCGGTGGAACCGGTCGGCCAGTGGTGGGCTGCCAGCGACAAGGACAACTGGCCGCCCGCGGGCGATCCCGACCGGCTGGCGATCGAGTCGGTCTGGATGGAACCGTACGGCGACCGTCTCAACGAAGTCGTATTCATCGGCCGCGGCATGGAGCCTGGCGCCATCGAAGCCGCGTTCGAATCCTGCGTGTTGACCGCCGCAGAACTGGCGGCAGGAGCGCTGGCATGGCGCGATTACACCGATCCCTTCCCGGACTGGAGCCGCGAAGACCAGCCACAAACGACACCCCAATAAGACCCAGCACATGACCCCAAGCATACGACCTTTAACGGCAGCACTCTCGCTGTCGCTCGCCACCGCCTGCGCCTATGCGGACGATGCCGCCCTGCCGACGGTGATCGTCAACAGCGCCCGCAGCGGCCTCGATCCCGACCTGCCGGCCACCGACGTCACCAAGACCCAGGAGGAACTGCGGCGGCAGCAAAACATCTTCAATCCGGAGGACGCCTTGCGCAACATGCCGAGCCTGACGATACGCAAGCGTTATAGCGGCGACCGCAATGCGCTGGTGGGCGGGCGCAGCTTCTCCACCACGCAGGCGCCACGCGCGCTGGTGACGATGGACGGCTACCTGCTGTCGAACTTCCTGGGCCGCTTCGACGCGCCGCGCTGGAACATGATCGCGCCGGAGGAAATCACCAGCGTCGACGTGCTGTACGGCCCCTTCTCCGCGCTCTATCCCGGCAATGCGATCGGCGCCACCATCGCCGTCAGCACCAGCCGTCCGGCAAGCTTTGGCGGGTCGGTGCGGCTGGCGATGCAGCAGCAGTCCTTTGCGCAGTACGGTGACAAGGACAACTACCGCAACTACCAAGGCTCGGCCATCATCGGCGACCGGCTCGCATCCGGGCTTTGGTACAAACTGATGCTGAACCGTCAGGACTCGACCAGCCAACCGATGGGCTATTACACCGTTACCGCCAACGCGGCCGGCGCTTTCCCGGCGCCGGCCGGTGGCGCCGCCACGCCTGTCACCGGCATCCGCTACGACACCGGGCCGTTCGGCACCCGGCGCGCCATCTTCGGCGCCAATACCGGCGCCATCGACCACACCCGGCAAACCACGGCGAAAGCGACCTTCGGCTACGACTTCTCACCGGCGCTCGGCGCGGAAGGCTTCCTGGCCTGGTGGGACAATCAAAGCACGACGCGCAACCGCACCTTCCTGCGCGACGGTGCCGGCGCCAGCGTATGGTCCGGCCGCGTCACCGATGGCGTCAACGTGTTCGTGCTGCCGGTGGCCGCCTTTGCGCCCAACACCCGCGACGAACATCATGCCCAGGCCGGCCTGACGGTCAAGACCCGCAACAGAAGCGGGTGGAACGCCAGCGTGGTCGCCAGCGCCTATCGCATCGTCGACGACGTGCAGCGCAACGCCGGCAGCGCCGATCCGTTCGCGGCCTCCGGCGGCGCCGGAAGCGCCGTGGTGCGCGACGGCAGCGGATTCAATTCCATCGACTTGCGAGCCACCTACACGCCGGTGAGCGGCGACTGGACCGGCGGCGCCCATGCCCTCGTCTTCGGCCTGCACGCGGACGACTACAAACTCAAACAAGCCACCCGCAACACCGCAGACTGGCGCAACGCCAGCGGCGCGGAAGCCCAGTTCTCCGGCGGCCAGACCCAAACCCTGGCCGCTTACGGCCAGGACGCCTGGCGCTTCGCGCCCCATTGGCAAGCGACCCTCGGCCTGCGGGCCGAAGCCTGGGAAGCCACCGATGGCGTGCAACGCGTGCCGGGGTTCGCGCAAGCCTACCCGCGCCGCAGCGCGCAGGCCTGGTCGCCGAAACTGTCGCTGGCGTGGGATCCTTCTGCGGATACGACGGTGAGGCTGTCCACCGGACGCGCCACACGTTTCGCCACGGTGGCTGAACTGTTCCAGGGTACGGTGGCCGGCGGCGCCATCATCGTCAACGATCCCAATCTGAAGCCGGAACGTTCCAACGCGCTGGAGCTGATGGCGGAACAACGCCACGCGTTCGGCAGCCTGCGTGCCTCGCTGTTTCAGGACGATGTGCGCGACACCATCTGGAGCCAGTTGAACCTGAGCGTCTTCCCCAACGTGACCAATGTGCAGAACGTAGGACGGGTGCGCACGCGCGGGCTGGAGCTGGCCGGCCAGGCCGACCGCCTCGGCATACAAGGCTTGAGCGCGGACGCCAATATCGCGTTCAGCAAATCGACCATCCTGGAAAACGACAACTACTTGCCGTCGGTGGGCAGGAACTGGGCGCGCGTGCCGCGTGTGCGCTCGGCCACCACGCTGACCTATGCCCCCACCAACGTCTGGAGCGTCTCGGCGACGTACCGGTATTCCGGCGCCCAGTTCAACGAGATCAATAACAGCGACTACAACACCGACGTCTATGGCGCGGTATCCCGCGTCAGCCAGCTGGACGTGCGCCTGCTGGTCAAGCCGGCCCGGGGTACCGAGGTCGCCGTCGGCATCGATAACCTCAACAACAACAGCGCCTACCAGCTGCATCCCTACCCCGGACGCACGCTGTCGGCTGAAGTGCGCTATGCGTTCTAGGAGATCGGCGTGATACGAATCGAACAACTGAGCAAACGTTACGACGGCCGCACGGTGGTCGACGCCCTGGACCTGCGGGTGCGCGGTGGAGAAATCTACGCGCTGCTGGGCCCCAACGGCGCCGGCAAATCGACCACCATCGGCTGCCTGCTGGGATTCGTGGAGGCCGATGGCGGCAGTATCAGCCTGGCCGGTTCCAGCCTGCCCCCGGCCCGTGCAGCCGTCGAGCATGCGGCCTACATCGCCGAGAACATCGCGCTCTACGAGCGGCTGACGGGGGTGGAGAACGTCGAGTTCTTCATGCGCCTGTCGGGCCGGCGCCCAAGCCGGGGGCAGATCGAGACGCTGCTGGAACGCGCCGGCCTGCCGCAGCACGCGTGGCATCGGCTGGCGGCGGGCTACTCGAAGGGCATGCGGCAAAAGGTCGGCATCGTCATGGCGCTGGCCAAGGGCGCGCAAGTGCTGGTGCTGGACGAACCAACCTCCGGCCTGGACCCCGAAGCGAGCGTTAGTTTCGGGGAACTGGTGCGGTCGCTGGCGAACGACGGGGCGGCGGTGCTGATGGCGACGCACGACCTGTTCCGCGCACAGGAACTGGCGGATCGTTGCGGCATGCTGGTAAGCGGCCGCCTGGCCGGCGAATGGAAACTGGGAGAACTGAATGCAGGCGAACTTGAACACAACTACCTTGACATCCTCGCCCGCCGCAACTGAGCTCCGCGCGCCCCCGGGCTGGCGGACCTGGTGCACCGCCTGGCGCGGCGCCTGGCAGGCCGACTGGCGCGAGCGGCGGCGCGACTGGCGCGTATGGCTGGTGATCGCCGCCGGCCTGATGATGGCCATCTGCGCGGCGCTGCAGTCGTCGCTGGAGTTGAACGCCACGCTGGCCGCAAGGGCCGAGGCGCGGCAGTCGGAACAACAGCGATGGTCGCACCAGGGCAAAAAATATCCCCACGCGGCCGCGCATTACGGCGTGTATGTGTTCAAGCCCTTGTCGGCGCTGGCCGCGCTGGATCCGGGCATCGAACGCTATGTCGGTTCCAGCGTCTGGCTGGAGGCGCACAAGCAGAACGAACCGATCTACCGTCAGGCTGACGACGAACCCGGCGCGTACCGGCAAATGCGCCTGACGCCGGCGTTTGTGCTGCAAGTGATCGCGCCCATGGCCATGATCTTCCTCGGATTCGGCATGTTTGCCGGCGAGCGTGAACGCGGCACGCTGGGTTCCCTGCGCATCAACGCCGCACCGATGGGCGCCATCGCGCTGGCGCGCTGCGCGGTGCTGCTATGCCTGGCGGCGGCATTGGCGCTTCCCGCCTGCATCGCGGTCTGCGCGTTGGAGTGGTCGCCGGAGGCGCAAGCGCCATTCGGCGACGGCGCAGTGCGGGCGGCGGTGTTCGCCGGCGGCTACTTGATGTACCTGTGCACCTGGGCCGCGCTGATCGCCGCCGCCTCGGCCTGGGCCCCATCCTTGCGCGCCAGCCTGGCGATGCTGATTGGCCTGTGGGCGGCCACCGCACTGGTGCTGCCCCGCGCGGCGCTTGAAATGGCGCAGGAGGCCGCGCCGCTACCCAGCCTTCAGCAGTTCCGCGCCGGCCTTGACGCCGCGCTCGGCGAACCGGATGATCCGCAGCTGGCCGAGCGTGACCGGCAACAACTGCTGCGCCAGTACGGCGTGACCGACGTTAAGGACTTGCCGGTCAATTGGGCCGGCATCAGCCTGCGGCGCGGCGAACGGCACGGCGACCGGATATTCGATGAGCACTACGGGCGGCTGTTTGACGCCATGCGCAGGCAGGGCGACGCGGCCGCACTGGCCGGATGGCTGTCGCCGACAGTGGCGCTGGCCGGTCTTTCCAGCGCTTCGGCGGGCAGCGACATGGATCACCACATCCAGTTCGTCAACGGCGCCGAACGGCAGCGCCGAACGATACAGGAAGTGATGAACGCCGCCATCACCGCCAATCCGGAGCGGAACGGCATCCGCTACGACGGCGACCAGGCGCTTTGGAACCAGGTCCCGCCGTTCCGCTTCACCTTTGCGCCGCTGGACCCCGCGGCGCTGGCCCTGCGGCACGGATTGCCCCTGGCCGCCCTGTTCCTGGGAAGCCTGCTGCTATGCCGCGCGGGTTTGCGCCAACTGCGTCGAGGGAATTTGCGATGAAACAGATATTCACCCTGATCGTGTACGACCTGCGCATCCAGCTGCGCGAGCGCGGCAGCGTCGCGCTATTGCTGGTCGCCTTGCTGCTGGCGGGTTTCGGCCTGTTCGAAGGTGCGCGCCTCGACCGGCATGGCCGGGAGGCCGTCGCCGCCGCCAACGCGCAGGAAGCGCAGGCCCGCAGCGCCGCCAACATCCTGGCCCAACGCTATTTCCAGAACCCCGATGCGGCCGAATTCCAGCAGCTGCAGTGGTTCCGCAGCGCCGTCGATGTGCGTGGCTATGCGTTCCGCGAGCATGTGGGCTTCGCAGGAAAGCCGTCCGCCGCCGGCGGCGCGCTGGCCATCGGCCAGGCGGACCTCCAGCCCGCGTACGTCCGGGTGCGGGCGGAGTCGATGCAATCCGCCCGCAACGCGGTGGAGATCGAACACCCTGCCCGGCTGGCGGCCGGCCGCTTTGACCTGGCGTTCTTCATTGTCTATCTGTGGCCCCTGATCCTGCTGGCGCTATGCACCTCCGTGCTGACCCAGGACCGTGAAAGCCATCGCCTGCGGGCCTTGCAATTGCAGGGCGTACGCCAGGGCCGCATGCTGGTGGCCCTGGTGATGGCGCGCACGCTCGGTGCGACCGCGCTGCTGCTGATACTCTGCTCCGCCGCCGCATTGCTGGGCGGCGCGGTGGCCGCGAATGGCGCGGGCCTTGGAGCGCTGGCCGCATGGGCGTGCGTGACGCTGCTGTATTCCACGTTCTGGGGAGCGGTCGCGATGGCCGTCTGCGCATTCTGCGGCAGCCGCATGACCGCGGCCTTCGCAGGTTTCGGGACCTGGCTGGTGCTGGCGATCATGCTGCCGGCGGCGAGCACCGCGACCATCCAGCTTGCGGCACCGGTCCCGCAAAGGGAACGCTATGTGCAAGCGATGCGCGATGCCGGCGACCGTACCGCCGCCGGCCTGCCGCGGCTTGAACGCGCCATTGAGCTGGAGCGCCTGATGTCCGGCGTCGATCGGCAGTTCCAGCAGGCGGCGTTGCGGCGGCAGTCGCTGTTCGAGCGCACGCTGGTATTCAGTCCCGTGACGCTGGCGTATGAGAGCATGGCCGTCATCGCAGGCAACGACGGCGCCCGCCACCAGCGCTTCATGGCGGAGGTGCAGCTGCACCAGCTGCGGCTGCGCAGCTACTTCCAGAACGCCATCCGGTTGGCGAGCCAGGGCGACGCCAGGCTCCATTGCTCGACCACTTGCCTGGGTGGCTATGGCTTCCGGGACTTCGACGGGGTACCGCGCTTTACCGCATCCGCCTCGCTGTCCGCGAGCCCGAACATGCCACCGCGGCTGGCGGCATTGGGCGCATGGATCGCCGGGCTTCTGGCGCTGGCCGCCGGCCGCGTTATACTGCGGCGATGAACAGAACTAATTTCAAGCCGATGTGGCGCCAGGCCGCATCGCTCATCGCCTGCACTTTCATCCTGGCCGCCTGCGCCCCGCTGACCGCGACCAAGGCGCCGCCAACGTCGATAGCAAGCCTGCGCTTTATCGGCGAACAGCGGCTGCCCTGGCGCCAGCAGTTCCAGAACACCATGGTCGGCGGCCTGTCCGGCATCGACTATGACGCCGCCAGCGGCGAATGGGTGCTCATCAGCGACGACCGCTCCGCCAACAACCCCGCCCGCTACTACCGCGCGCGCCTGGCCTACGACGCACAGGCGTTCAAGTCCGTCGAACTGACCGGCGTGACGGCCCTGCTGCAGCCGGACGGCAGCACCTACCCATCCAAGGAAGACTACAAGGTTCGCGGTGGTGTCGTGCCGGACCTGGAGACCATCCGCGTCGATCCGCGCGACGGCAGCATCTGGTACGCCAGCGAGGGCGACGTCGGCCTGGGGCTCGATCCCTTCGTGCGCCACGCGACCAGGGATGGCCGCTATCTGTCGACGATGCCGCTGCCGGCCTTGTTCAGCGTCTCGGCGGACCACAAGACCGGGCCGCGCAACAACCTGAGTTTCGAGGGCCTGAGCTTTGCGCCGGACGGCGGCACGCTATGGGTGTCGATGGAAGGCCCGCTGTACCAGGATGGCGAAGCGCCGACGCCCGAACAGGGCACGGTCAACCGCATCACCCATTTCGCCCGCGACGGCAAGGTGCTGGGGCAGTTCGCCTACTCGCTCAGCGCCATTCCAGCCACGCCCGGCAAGGGCAAGTTCGCCGACAACGGCATTTCGGAAATCGTGGCCTTGAGCGACACGCGGCTGCTGGCGATGGAGCGCTCCGGCGTGCAAGGCGCGGACGGCAAATACAAGGATTATGTGCGCCTGTTCGAAATCGACACGGACGGCGCATCCGATATCCGGCAACTGCCGTCGCTGCGGGGCGCCAGCTATCGGCCCGTGGGCAAGCGGCTGGTGCTCGATGTGAACCAGCTCAAGCTGCCTATCGTGGACAACCTGGAAGGCATGTCCTTCGGCCCTACGCTGGCCAACGGCCACGCAAGCCTGGTGCTGATCTCCGACGATAACTTCGGCAAGAACCAGGTCACGCAGCTGCTGCTGTTCGAAGTCATTCCGTGATCATGGCCCGCAGCTGCGGCTCCGGCACCGGGCGGCTGTACAGGTAGCCCTGGTACTGGCGGCAGCCCAGTTCCTCCAGCAGCACGCGCTGCGCTTCCGTCTCCACGCCCTCGGCGATCACGTCCAGCTGCAGGCTGCGCGCCATCGCGATGATGGTCCGCACGATCACCTGGTCGCTGCTGTCGCTGGCCAGGTCGCGCACGAAGGACTGGTCTATCTTCAGCTGGTTCAGCGGCAGGCGCTTCAGGTATTGCAGCGACGAGTAGCCGGTGCCGAAATCGTCGAGCGCGAATCGCACGCCGATCGCCCGTAGCGCGTGCATGCAGGAGATGGTTTCCTCGATCTTCTCCAGCAGTACGCCCTCGGTCAGCTCCAGCTTCAGCAAGCGCGGATCGATGCCGTGGCGCTCCACCGCCGCGCGCACCACATCGCCGAAATCGGGCTGCCGGAACTGCTGCGCGCTGACATTGATCGCCAGGATCAGCTGCTCCATTCCGGGCACCGACTGCCATTCCTTGATCTGCGCGCATGCGGCGTTCAGCACCCAGTGGCCTATCGACAGTATCAGGCCGGTTTCCTCGGCCAGTGGAATGAAGCTTGCGGGCGGCACCCATGACCCATCCGCGCGCCGCCAGCGCAGCAGCGCCTCCGCACCGTGCGGCTTGCCGTGCGCATCCATCTGCACCTGGTAGTGCAGCGCGAACTGATGCCGCTCCATCGCGTGCCGCAAATCGTTTTCCAATTTCGCCCGCTCGCTGATGCGGTCCTGCATCTCGCGGTCGAAGAAGCGCATGCCGTTGCGGCCCGCCTGCTTGGCCTGGTACATCGCGATATCGGCCTGCATCAGCAGTTCATCCGGCTGCGGCGGCTGGCCCTTGTGGAACAAGGTCGCGCCGATGCTCGGCGTGCTGCGGCAGTTGTGGTTTCCCAGTTCGTAGGGCCGGTTCAACGCGGCCAGTATCTTGGCGCCCAGCGATTCGATCTCGCCGGCCGCCTCCTCCGCGCCGCTGCTCAGGCCCTCCACCAGCACCACAAACTCGTCGCCGCCAAGGCGCGCAACGGTGTCGCCTTTGCGCAGGCTCGATTGCAGGCGCTCGGCGACCTGCAACAGCAGCTGGTCGCCGACGTTGTGGCCCAACGTGTCGTTCAGGGTCTTGAAGTTATCCAGGTCGATGAACATCAGCGCGCAATAGCGGTCGTGATGGCTGCTGGCGGCCAGCACCTGCCGCAAGCGGTCCAGCAGCAGCCGGCGGTTCGGCAGCTGGGTCAGCGGATCGTAGAAGGCCAGGCTGCGGATTTCATCGTTGGCCGCTTTGCTCAGCGTGATGTCCGTGAGCGCAGCGACATAGTTGGTGATCTTGCCATCGTCGTCGTACACGGCGGTGATGCTCAGGTGTTCCGGATAGACCTCGCCGTTCTTCCGGCGGTTCCAGATCTCGCCCTCCCATTTTCCATCGCGGACGATGGCGGCCCACATCGACGCATAGAAGCCGGGCACGTGCCGGCCGGAGCTCAGCAGGTTGGGCGTCTGCCCCAACACCTCCTCCGCGCTGTAGCCGGTGATGCGTACGAAGGCCTGGTTGACCCGCATGATGCGGCCGCGTGCGTCGGTCACCATCATGCCCTGCGCGGCTTCGAACACGGTCGCGGCGAGGCGCAACGCCGCATCGGTATCGGGAGCGGCGATCTGCGCGGGCGCGCGCGCGCTCAAGGTAAGAGTCATGTAGTGCCTTTGGTGCTATCCATCAAGTAAGGGAAGGTTACTGATCCTAATCAAGAAATTAATTGATCTGGATCAAGGAAACGCCAGTTACACATCTCTACCATGATCTCATCGTACAAAAAAGTAAAAGTAGGAAAACATGAGCACCTCAATCGAGCGCAACAATTGCAGCGAATGTGAACACCGGATGATGTGCGTGGGCGCGGCGGCGGGCAACCGCGATGCCAGCCAGCGCATCCGCATCGAGCGCCATGCCGCCCTCTATCACGCGGGCGACGCGGTCAGCGATCATATCTTCAACATCCGCTCCGGCAGCTTCAAGGTGCTGCGGGCCGCCACCAAGGGACCGGAACAAATCATCGGCTTCGCGCTGGCGCCGGACTTCCTCGGCCTGGACGCGCTGGACCGGCGCGCGCACGCCAACACCGTCATCGCCTTGGAGGACAGTGAGGTGTGCAGCATCAACTGGAACCGGCACGCCTTCGAAGGACGCCGCCGCCCGGTGATGCGCGCCAGCCTGCATGCCTTGCTGAGCCGCGAAATCCGCCGCGAGCAACGCGCCGCCCTCATGCTGCGCAACACCCACGCCGAGCAGCGCATGGCCGACCTGCTGCTGTCGCTGTCGCAGCGGCGCGCCGATTACGGCCACCTGCCGGAACAATTCCGCCTGCCGATGTCGCGCTGCGATATCGCCAGCTACCTGGGCGTCACCGCCGAATGCGTCAGCCGCCTGCTCCTGCTGTTCAAGAAGCGCGCCTTGTTCGAGCTGCGCCGGCGCGATATCAAACTGCTCGACATGGACGCGCTGCACCACATGGCGCTCGGCCATGCGGCATCGCCAGGGCTGGTGACGTCATGACATCGTTGGAACTGACCCAGTGGGCGCTCGGCAGCCAGTTGACGCTGGGGCGCGGCGAGCAGTTGTTCCGCCAGGGAGAGGAAGTCGGCGGCGCGCTGCACTTCGTGCGCAGCGGCCACCTGAAGCTGTACCAGACCTGCGACGACGGCATGCAGCGCATCATCGAGTTCGCCCGCCCCGGCGACTGGCTCGGCGTCGACACGATCGGCGAGCAATACCGGCACGCATCCGCGGTGGCGCTGACCGATTGCCAGGTCGACGTGGTGGAGTATCGCCACCTGGCCGAACTGATGGACGAGGAGCCTTACAGCTGCGACCTGTTCAGCGCGATGCTGAGCCGCGAGATCGACCGCCAGCAACTGGCCGCCGCCATCCTGCGCAGCGCCGGCGCCTGCCAGCGCATCGTGATGTTCCTGCTGCAGCGCGCGGGGCCGGCGCCGCAAGCACCATCACAGGAGATGCACTCGCCGCTGCCGATGTCGCGCCAGGACATCAGCGACTACCTGGGCCTGACGCCGGCCACGGTCAGCCGCACGCTCAGCGCGCTGAAACGCAACGGCTGGATATCGCTGGGCCAGCGCGGCTTCGTGGTGCAGTGCCGGGCGGCGCTGGAGCAGCTGGCGGAGGGCGCACCGCTGGCCATCACCGCGCAAGGGCAATGACGGGGCATTACCTGGCCTTGATCCAGCCGCCCCGCTTGCTGAACACGTAGCCACGGCTGACCAGTTCCTGCTCGGTCAGTGCGCGCAGCACCGTCATCTTCTTGCCGTTCGGCGCGGTCACTTCCACGTAGCCGAAGCCGCCGCGCTCGATGGCGCCTGCGATGATCCCGCCCTCCGGCGTGGTCGGATGCTTGAACTCTTCCCGTATGCCGGCGTTCAGCCTCTCCTTCACTTCGCCCGGCGTCAAGCCGGGCTCCTGCTGCACCTTGCGCAGCACCTTGTCGTGCACCACGCGGAACTCTTCGATTTCGTCCAGGCGCCGGTCGAAGAACGCCAGGTGCTCGTTGCCGGCGGCTTTTGTGCCGCCGGAACCGGGCTTCAGCGACACCACCTTCGGCTCCTGCGCCAGGCGCGCGGCGTCACGCGGGTCGCGGCGCACACCCTTGCTGCGCTGGTTGGTCAGCGAGTCCTTGATCTCGCGGTTCTCCAGAGAGGTGGCGGCCTTCATGCGCTCGTCGAACGGCACCGGCTTGCCTTGCAGGTCGAACTTGCCGCCCACCGGTTTGATCTCGTCGATGTCGAAGCCGATGTCCTGCGCCAACGGATCGCCCGCCGGCGCGGTCGAGCCGGAGGTTTTGCCGGGGCGGCGCTTCACCATGTTGGATGGATCGCCGCCTTCCTGCCGGACCAAGTCCTTGAACCCTTCAAGCTCCTTGTCCAGCGCCTTCGGGTCCGGCGCGTGCTTGCTGGCGATGGCGTCGAGCTGTTTCTTCAGCGCTGCCGTGCGCTTTGCCGCCAGCTTGGGATTGGACTTGCGCAGTCCCTGGATCGCCTTCATCTCGGCCTTCATCGGTACGCTGCCGCCGATGATGTCGCCGTAGATGTTCTCCAGCAGCGGGCATGGTTCCGGGCTGCACAGCTCGATCTGGCCACCTTCGCGCACGCGCAGGTGATGGCCGTCCACCGGTTCGTCGGCCATGATCTTGCCGCGGCCGTCGGCGGGGCCGGGCTTGGGCCGGACGGCGGCATCGGCGTCGGCATGTGGCTTGTCGGCCGGCTTGGGCGCGGCGGCTGGCGGCGCTGGCAAGAGGTGCTGGCGGACGATCC
>NZ_WWCX01000072.1:0-31618 GCF_009857655.1 Duganella vulcania | reverse complement strand
CACCGCCGGCGCGGCGGCCAGCGGCGCCGACGCCAGGGCCTGTGGCGCCACGCGCACCGCGTTCTGCCGCACCGGCTGCGCCTGCGCAAACGCCCTGGCCGGCACCGCCGTCACGGCCTGCCGGTTCACGTAGCGCACGTTGGTGATGTTGACGTTGTTATAGACGTTGGTGATCTGCGTCTTGTTGATGACCGTGTTGCTGGTGTTGATGTTGGTGACGTACACCGGACTGGCCCGGTACGACGGCCGGTACACCTCGCGCGGCCCCAGCGGGAACCAGGCCACGCCGGGATCGCGCTGCCCCACCATCAGCGTCACCGCGCCCACGAACACCACCAGCGCCGGCGCATACACCGGCCGCTGCACCACCGGCCCCGGCACCCAGCCCCAGCCGGCGGGCGTCTGCGCCCAGCGGCCGTAGTGCGACACCGCGAACCCCCACGGCGCATCGTCGACCCAGGTCCAGCCCCACGGATCGACCCAGGCCCAGTGGCCGTCGCGATACGGCGCCCAGTCGTGCGTCACATGCGCCGGCATCCACACGTTGCCGTAGCCCGGCACGTCGCGCCAGTCGCCGTTGTCGTCCAGGTCCTCGTAGCCGACCACGTCGCTCGACACATAACGCGCCGCCACCGGATGCTCCAGCCGGCGGTCGCGCTGCGCCGCCCAGCGGTCGAAATCGTCGGCCGGCGGCAACTGGTTCACGCTGAAATCCTGCAGGCCGGTGCCGGTGAAGCGATACCCCTGGCCGGGATCGACCAGGTAGGACGTGTTGTCGCCATACGCCTCGCCCTGGCCGTCGACCACCGCGACCTCGGTGGCGTTGCCGGAGGCGTCCACCTGCAGCCGGTAGTGGCCGGGCTTGCGGATGCTGAACGCCAGGTTCGGCGTGTCGACCTCCAGCACCTCGTCGGGACGCAGCTGGCGCACACCCAGGTTCAGCCGCCCCTGCGACAGTTGCAGCTGGGTCTTGGTGTCGTCGGCGTTGAGCAGCGTTACCAGTGTCTCGCCGCCCATGCGCACGGCGGCGGGGCCGGCCTGCACCTCGTCGCGCGCGCCGGCCGCGGTCCACAGGCGGTCGCCCGCGACCAGTGGCCGGTTGATGCCGGCCGTCTGCCAGTCATCGGCGCCGGCGGCGGAAAAACTCACGGGGCCGGCGACGTACGCAAGGCGCGCCACGCGCGCCGGCGGGTCGGCCAGCGCGGCCCCGCTGTGGAACATGGCGGCGCCGGCCAGCGCCAGCAGGAATCGGCTATGCATGATGGGACTCGGAAAAATCTGCGATGCGCCCAACATAGCCGATCGGCGCACCGCCCACTGTTCGCTGCCGCACGTCCGCGCGCACGACGCCGCCCCGGCCGGAGCGGCGCAATCTGCCGCGGCGTACGCTCAGGAACGGCGCTGCTTGCGGCGCGCGGTCCAGCCCAGCAAGGCCAGGCCGGCGCCCAGCATGGCGTAGCTGGCCGGCTCCGGCACCGGGATGACGGTGCCGATGGCCTGGAATTCCGAGACGGCGAAATGGTTGTCGCCGCGGCCGGCGGCGCCGCTGATCATGAAGGCGGTGGCCGCGACCGGCGTGTCCAGCGTCGTGCTGCCGTTGTCCATGCCCCACGAGAGTTGCGGCGCCATCACCGCCAGGTCGTGCCAGGTGTTGGCCTGGTCGCGGTACTGAATGCGGTAGAGGTTGTCGTTGTCGGCCTGGATGTTCAGCTGGTTCACCATCGCCGCCTGGTTGAGGGTGATGGTCACCGAGTCGGCGCCGTAGTCGCCAGTCCAGAACACCGTGCCCAGGTTCCACTGCGTCTGGATCGGCAGGTAGGCGCCGTCCGTGACCGACGATGGCAGGGCCGGCACGCCAAAGCCCCATTCGCCGCTATTCCAGAATCCGCTGCCGGTCAGTGTCACGCCGCCGCCCATGGCGACGTTGGTATCGGCCAGGGCGGAACCGGCGCAGGCCAGGCAGGCCAGCGCAATCGCGAGCTTTTTCATATCTTCTCCTTACACAATATAAAATTGATAAGACAGAAAACCAGAATAGCATGGGCTCGCCAACTTTCAAGCCGCCGTGTCTCGCGTGCGCGACGCCGCGTTCAGGCCGACACGGCCGCGCGTTGCGTGAACAGGCGCACGCCGAATACCGGCCCGGCGGTATGGCCCGGTTCGGGATCGAAACGCACCACCACGCTGCGCTTGCCGCTGGTGATGCGCTCCGGCACCGGATATTCCTGGTCGACAAACACGCCCGGCTGGCCGCCATCGAGCTTGACGCGCGCGATCCGCTCGCCGTCGATGCTGATGTGGAAATCGCGGTTGCGCTCCTCGCCCCAGTAGCTCGCCTGCAGCAGCAGCGGGCCGTCGACGCACTTCATGCGGAAGCTGAAGTAGCCGCCGGTGCGCGCATCGCGTCCGTTGCGGCCACGGTAGGCGACCGGATAGGAGATCGCCGATTGCAGGTCGTGATCGCGCTCCGGCTGCATCTCGCCCAGGTGCATCACATCCACCGAGCGCTCGGCCAGGTCCTTGAGGCGCGCCTCCTCCTTGCGGAAGGCGACTTCCGACGCCGCCCACTCGGCCTCGGTGTAGACGCTGAAATACACCGCCGCGCGCCGCTCGTACTGCGAAAAGAACGGCGTGAACGTCATGTCGCCGGGGCGGCCGGTGCCCACGCTGCGATACACGGCCCGGCCCCTGTCCGCCTCCGCGAACGCGGCCAGCACGTTGACGCCCACCAGCGCCGGCGCCAGTCCGGTGAACGGCTTGTCGGCCGCGCCCAGGTCCGCCGCCAGCACCATCGGGCCGCGCAGCAGCGCCACCACATGGTCGTTGCCGGCCGCCGCCTCCATCCGCAGGTCCAATGGCAGCGACAGGCGCACGCTGTCGCCCGCGCGCCAGAGCCGGCGTATCAGCAAGTAGCCCTTATGCTTGCTGGCGGTCTGCGGTTTGCCGTTGACCAGCACCGTGTGCTCGCCGGCCCACGACGGCACGCGCAGCGCCAGCGTGAACTCGCGCGCCCCCGCCAGCCGGCGCACCTTGAGGTCGATGTCGCCCTCGAACGGATAGCGCGTGTTGAGCTCCAGCCGCGCGGCCTTCCACTCCACCGTCGATGGAATGTAGAGATTGACGAACAAGGTGTCGCCGTTCTCCCAGTAGATCGAATCGCCATGCTTGGCGTGGCTCTCCATGCCGGACAGCACGCAGCACCAGAAGTCGTTGTCCTCGCTGGAGTACTCGCGCGCCATGCCGGACATCAGCGGCGTCATATACGTGAACATGCCGGTGCGCGGATTCTGGTGCGCGAGGATGTGGTTCAGGTGCGTGCGCTCGTAATAGTCGAAGTAAGCGGCGTCCGGCGCCCAACTGTAGAGATGGCGTGTCATCTTCAGCATGTTGTAGCTGGCGCAGGCCTCGCAGGTCTGCTCGGTGATGTGGGCGGCGATGCCGTCGGGCGCGAAGAAGTACTCACGGTCGCCATTGCCGCCGATGACGTAGCTGTGGTGCTGCGTGACGCGCTTCCAGAAGAAGTCCACGGCGTCGGCGTCGCTGCGGCGGCTGGTCAGCTCGTGGAGGCGCGCGAGGCCGATCAGCTTGGGGATCTGCGTGTTCGAATGCAGGTTGGCCAGTTCGTCGCGGCCCTGCGTCAGCGGCGCCAGCACCTTGGTGTGGTACAGCCGCCGCGCCAGCGCCAGCCAGCGCTGGTCATTGGTCCGCGCATAGAGTTCGGCGAAGCTCTCGTTGATGCCGCCATGTTCGCAGGCCAGCACCTGCTGCACCTGCTCGTCGCTGAGCGCGGCGAACACCTTGTCGATATACCCAGCCAGGCCAAGCGCCACTTGCAGCGCCTGATCGTTGCCGGCGTGGGTCTGCGCGTCGAACAGGCCGGCGAAGACCTTGTGCCAGTTATACAGCGGCACCCAGCAGCCATTCAGGTCGAAGCCCGCGGACCTGATCTCGCCGCGCACGATCTCGGGGAAGATCTCCTTGCCGTCGACCACCGTGCCATCCGCGCGCTTGCGCATGAAGCCCGCCACATAGCCATCGCCGTGCGCCTGCTGCACGCGCGCCAGTTCGGCCACGATGTAATCGATGCGCGGCTTCAGCGCCGCGTTGCCGGTCTGCGCAAGCATCAGCGACAGCGCGGACAGGTAGTGGCCCAGTCCCTCGCCCGCGATGGTGTCGGACTCCCAGCCGCCGTAGATGGCGCCCTTGGTCGGCAGGCCGGCGAAGCGGTGATAGTTGTGCAGGAAGCGGTCGGCGCTCAGGCGCAGCAGGTAGGCCTGGTTCGCTTGCAGCGCGTCGGCGTAGATCGAGGGCAGCAGCCGGACCGACGACAGCGGCAGCGCACGGGCGGTGGATGGAACGCCGGTGGCCACCGCACTCCCGGCGGCGGCCACCGCGTTGGCCGTGGCGGTCCAGCCGGAGATCAATCCCAGACCGGCGGCGCCCCGCAATAACTGTCGACGATGCATGCATACCTCCGAGGTAAACGATTTACCCCATTAATGTACGTGCCTGGCCGGCGGCGGTCTTGTGCAGGCTCCGCTAAAAGGATGACGAAATCTGCACAATGCGGTGCTCACCAGTCCATTTTCTGGCGAATGAAGGCGGTCAGCTGCGCGGCGTTGGCCTGGTGCTGCTTGACGCGCGGATGGCCGCCGAAGCCGGTCCACGGGAACACGATGGTGTCGATCCGCTGGTCACCGCCTTGCCGCATCTGGTCCACCGCCGCGCGCACGTAGCCCGGCCACTTGGAGCCTTCCTGCACCGCGTCCATGCTGCCCAGCGCGCACACGATGTACGCCTGCGGATACAGCGCGCGGATCTTCTGCACGAAGCTGCGGTAGGCCTGCACGCGCTGCGCGTCGTCCGGCGCTGGCGACAGGCGCTTCTCGCGGTCGATCAGCCAGCGGTCGTTCTGGAACAGGTTGATGACCACCACGTCCGGCGTCCAGGAATGGAAATCCCAGTGGGTGTCGTTGTTGCCGACGGCGCTCAGCTGGTCGTAGAAGTCCGGCATCGTGAACGGGAACCAGCTGATCATCACGCCGATGCCGCTTTGCGAGATGATGTGCGCCTCCGCATCCAGCGCCCGCGCCGTGACCGACGAATAGGAGAGGAAGTTGTTCTTGTCCTTCAACAGATGATCCGGCCCGTCGTCCGGCGACTCGTCGCCCATGCCGGTGGTGATCGAATCGCCGAAGAACTCGATGCGGCGCTGCTTGGCCGGCGGTGGCGGCAGCAGCTTGCCGCCGTCCGCCAGTTCCAGTCCCTGGAAGACGGTGCCGCCCTCCTCGCCCTCGGTGCGCTTGGTGATCAGGAAGCGGTGCGGACCTGGTCCCAGGCCGCTGGCCACCGCGTAGGTCTTGCCGCCCTGCGCGGCCTCGATGACGGCCGCCGGCTTGTCCAGGTCGCCGTCGATGAACACGTTGAAGAAGTTCTTGCCCAGCTGGTCGTCCAGCTTGACCGCCAGGCTGGCGCCGGTGAAGTTCCCCTCGATGCTGGTGCCGGGCCACGACAACATGGGCCGCGCGCGGTCGGTGAAATCGATGCGGCCCGTGTAGCGCAATTGCGCATCATCCGGCTGCACCGCCACGCCCGCGAACGCCTGCCCGGCCAACAACAACGCCGCCAATCCTGCCCTGAACTTCATCAAAACGTCTCCTGTCCGATGCTCGTCAAATCGAGCTGTACCGGCATGGTAAACGATTAACCGTTCATGCGCTGATTGGCCGCTGGCGCAGCTATTATTCGTTTCGCCTCGTCGACAGCGCCACGATCGCAGCTCCCGCGGCGAGCACCAGCGCGTCTTCGATCAGTCCGCTGCGGGTCTGGCCGATACGCGCCATGGCCCGCTTGCGGCCCGTCAGCGTCAGGTAGGCAAGCGGCACGGCGGTGGCGATGGCGATCGCCGCCCCGGCAGGCTCCCGTCCCCTTGGCGCCAACGCCGCACCGGCGATGCCGGCACTCATCACACGCGCCGCCAATCCCAGGAAGACAGTGCGGTCCGGGGCGGTCTTCATCTTGTCGCCGAACAGTTCACCGGCCCCCATCGCCAGCGCGCCGGCCTTGAACAGCGGGCGGTCCAACAAAACCAGTTGCCCGGGCGTGCGGCGGTTGGCAAGGCGGGCCGCCGCGATGGTGGCCATCGGTGTCATCGAGCGCGCGCTTGCGACGGCGCCTATCAGGGCGGAGGAAAGCAGGTTGCGAATATTCATCTTCAGGAACTCCAATGAAATACGGCAAGGTTGCATACCCAGCTTACCTCTTCATGGAGCCCAGCCCGTCAGAAGAACACTCATCTGCTTGTAGGAACAGAGGTGCCAGTTCACGCGAACCTGGTGAAACCCGGGAATGTACAGGGCGGGGTCTATTTTTTCGGCTTTTACTAACCACTACTACCCAATGCTAACCACCGATATTTCGTACTACTCCACGCTATTTTCGGAACTAAAAACTACTAACCATTATCACTTGCATGTGACTTCAAGATCACCGCCACGCGCCTTGGGATATGTGACAGTACATTCGGTAACGTTGGCATCCAGTTGCTTCGACAAGATCGCATCATTTTGTCCATGGTCACCGTAATAACATGCCAACCATTTCTCGCCCGCTTCCTTACCGCCAAGCTCAGTCCATTTAACGGTATCCTTGCCGGCGACCTTGCCCGACCAGTTCGGCTTCGCCATGGCAATGGACGAAGGCGGCCCCCACATCAAGCCCGCGCCATTCAGTGGTAGGCCTGGTTCGTATTCGTATAAATAGAAAGGTGTCCAACCTGTAGGAGCGCGAGTGATCTGGATAGTGTCCCGTTTTATCTCTTTGGGACATTCAATCTTATGCTCGGCGGCCAGCCCACCTGAGCACCAGACCGCGATCACGGCGATAAGGGCGCGCATAAGCTGCTTACTCGATCACCGAAAATGCATCCGCATTGTCGCTGGCTTCGGGCCACGAGCCATCGGCGTTTTGTTTCTTGTGCTTGGCGTAAATCAACCGTGAGGAAATGTAAGGTTTTTCGCCCCGCCCCGGCTTTGGTATCCACTGGTCGATGACGTAGAAGCCCTGCCCAGGAGCGGCGTGTCGCAAAAAGAACGCCGCGTGATTTCCCCTGTTGTTGCTTGGGTAGCGGCCTTTTACAAATGTGGCGATTGCCGTTCCTGGCGCGATGTCCTTCGCATCCAGAACGGCAATACCTTGTTTCCACAGCTGGGTGTTCGGTGCGTGCGCATAGTGCTGGAGGAGTGCCACGCAATCGCCGTTACCAACCTTGGGTTTCCTTTGTAGGGCACGCGCCATCGCATAAACGTATCGCATTTTCAGCACCTCTCAGCGTCTACATGATCGTGCTAGTGTCGCGCTGCGGCTGCTTTACGTTTTTGAGATGGCACAAGACGGGCGTTCTATGCGCCAGGTCCGAATCGGCGGCAAGGCGCCCAGCTTGGCGGCCTAGCCTTCGACAAAAGCGCGCATGGCACGATCTTCGATACCCGGGGCCGCTTACGCCAGACCGTACCGTGCATTTCCACACGCAGCGGCGTCTATCCGTGCGTGGCTGATACCAGACTGGCGATCAAGCTGCATCCACACGCGCCGCGGTGACCATGCAAAGCGACCATGCGCCCGCTGATCAGATACGTAGCCGCGCCTTCCACGATGGCGTTCACGCCATGACCCGGCAGAGGACACGTCACCATGTCCCCCACACGCGCGATGCCGATACCACCAATGCGATGCGCGGGCGATGCCGTGATGACCTTTCCGCCATGTGACGTCGCATCCCCCAAGCGAACAACTGGTAACGCCATTTTTCGCCTCCACGACCGGTCTATTGAAACAGCTTTTCCAGTTCCTTGAACATGGCCTCTTTATCACGGGCTTCGTCGCTGCGCAGACCGCGATAAAAATGGGAAAATTCCTCCTTGCTCACCGACTCCCTGGTAATACCGTAGCATTCGAGGTATTTATTTGTGGCATTCACCAATGGCAACGTCTCCGTTTCCGTGCGAATCATACCTTTGAGCGCAGCATCCAGCTCCGGCGTAAAGTCGTCGGCCGGTACATAAAAGGCGGCATTGGCACGATTGTATTTATCGCTACTCGACATCAACCGGATAAACACGGGAATCAGTGACGAATCCCGCTGCCCGCGATTAAGGTTCCAGGCGGCCGCAATCTCAGCATCCTCGCGCAACTGGTGAGCCTCCAGTAACTTCCTAACGACAGGTGCCGCCCGCTCCGCATCGACGATGAATAGCCCGTTGACGCTTTCCCTGCTGCCGCCCTCCTCCACCATTTTCAACAGGTACTCAAACGCCATCGCGCGTTCTTCGCGAGTCATATCTGTGAAATAGATTTCACTCAGACCATCCAGGCGCTCCCTGTTGTTCATTGAAAAGAAATCTAAAAAATTCTGGTATGCATTCATGGGCGTTGGTCGAACTTCAATAACTGGTCAATATAATTGGGCGATAACTGGTGAGGCGCCGAGCTGAGGTCGACCACGTGTAACTGGATATCGCTGATCTTCCCCTGCTCCAAACGGTCAAGCAGCAATGGCTTTTCCTGATTGTGCCAGACGGTCAATGGATCCCACAATTTATTCGGTGTCTGCACCACGTTCACGATACCCGACGTGCCTTCGGCATACTTTTCCGACACCCCTTGCCAGAGCGGCCCTGAAAATGGCGGCGGCCCCTTGGAGGCGTCCCAAGGTAAATTGTTGATATCCGGCCAGCCATCGATAATACGTCCACCCGATGTCGTTTCCAAAGTGACGCCACCGATCTTTTCGGCAAATGCTCTCGCGGCATCGGGATGGCCCAACTGCTTCGCTTGCCATCCCGTTCCCGACCAGAACACCGCGCCATCCTTAGGCGAACTAACATCCAGCCGTTTGATCACCTCGTCCCAGGTATCACCGGCCTTAGTCGGGAAATGGGGCTTTAATATCTCCCGGGCTTCATCGAGCTTGGCCTTGGCCAGAACCATGTCGCCATTTTTTTCGGCATCCCGCGATTCCTTAGACAGTTGCGTGATCCGCTCGCGATCTGCCGCCACTGCGGCATCTGCCACCGCCTGCCGCTTGGTGTTGACACCGTTGTCGGGCGGCTTGGCCGGAACCGGGGCATCCTTCAATGGCACATCTGCCGCAGTTTTTGGTGGATCGATAGCCTTCGCTTTGGGCTTAGCGGCGTCCGGTTTGGCACGTGCCGCTGGGGCCTTGGCCTCCCCTTTGGACTTGGGCATCACCTTGCCAGGCGTATCCCTGACCCGCTGCCTCACGGGCAATTCCGCCACTTTCTTGTCCGCTTGAACGCCGGCCGCCACCGTATGTGCTTCCTTCGGCGCGGTCTGTGCCAGCACCTTGGCCAGTCTCGCATCGAGTTCGGCAAGCGCTTTCGGCATGTTTCTAAGTGCATCCTGCTGCACCGCATAGAATTTATGTTCCCACGCCGCCAGCTTGGCGATGGTGGCCTTGACGCTGTCGAAATAACGCAAGCTCTCCAAGTGAGTCCGCAGGGCCTTGACCATGTCCACCAGCTTACCGGTGATCTTGCTCATGGCCTGCATCAGCGGTTTCTCGTATTTGGCGAACTGAATCGCGCGCAAGAATTTCAGGATGTCACCCTTGATGAATTTTTGCAGGAAGCGTACCAGCTCCACCAGCTTGGATGCCTCCTTAATCAACATCAGCATCACTGCGCGCAATGCGGCCCCCAGTTCCGAGCCGGCGATGCCACCGACGATGGCGCCGACCCCGGCAGCCACGGCGCCCCCGGCCGCCATCGCCACCGGCAAGGCGATGACGATGAGGCAGGCGCTGAGCAGCACCCACTCCATCAGTTCCTCGCGCTTTTCCGGATGATTGGCCAGCCGCAGGATGACGGCGACCGCATCGCGCGCGCTGGTGACGATGACGACGCCCGGAATAAAACTGACAAGCATGTCGGCCACTACGGCCGACAACGGCCGGTGATCCGAGAATTCACCGAACAGTACCGACTTGAGCCAATCCATGCCGCCAACGACCTGACCCCAGGCATCGTCGAGTATCGAATGTTGGTCCGGCGCTTGCTGGCTCATGCCCGCCCCTTCGCGGCCGCACCGCCCGGCGTCCAGTTCAATAACTCATGGACGTCCTCATGCAGCTCGCTGTCCACCGTGGAACTTGCCTGCAGCGGTTGATAATCGTATTCAATTTTTGCCCCCACACCGGGTGGCACGCCGCTGATGCGCGCAATGCCGAGCGCATCGAGCGCACCCTTGCGGATGGTGCCGTCGCTTAACGTCGCCTTGTAAGCGGCACCGGCCAGCGGCGCGCCCCAGTCGGTCAGATGGCGAAACTCCAGCTCGTTCTTTGGCAACTCAGGTTTCTGCACGTGCGGCATCACGTATGGCTGGCGCGCCGGCCCGGGCATGGTGTGCATCGATGCCTGCGCGGTCCAGGTGCCGGGTGTGCCGTTGGTGATACCGGAGGCGTCGATCTTGATGAAGGAGCCGCCGGCGGAGAGCATGACCTCATCCTTGGCATGGATTTCGATGCGCGAGGTGGTCGACAGCAGCCGCACCACTTTTTCAGCGATCAAGTCGAGGTCGTCGCTTTGCGCCTGGATCTCCACTTTGCCCTTGGCGGCGAACAGTTTGACGCCGGCGTTATAGGCAAACAGGCTGATTTTTTCGGCGACACTGGCAAGCAGGCTTTTGCCGATCGCGATATTTGCATCCGCGCCGGACGATAGCGTCACTTCGCCCCCGGCATGGACGTGGGCACCCTTGCCGCTGGCCAAGCCGATGCCGGCCGGCGAGGCCGCCAGCAGGATCGCCTCCTTGAAACGGTTGGCACCGCCCTCGCCTTCACCGTTATACCGTTCTTGCGTGGCATCGATGAAGTGATCCAGCGCGTCGCGCCCGGCCAGCGGTTCCGCACCGGCCTTGGCCGCAGTATCGGACAGGTTTTTAGTAAGCAAAGCACCCGCCTTCAACTGACTGGTTGCTTCGGTGGCGTCGAGCTGGATGCCTTGCGGCCCCGGACGACCAAAGGTACTCAGATACAGGCCCCGGTGGGTGACGATGGCGCCGAAATCATCGGTGCTGAGGGCGAACCCGGCGCCATAGAAGCCGCCGCGCGTATTGCCCTGCTGGCTGACTAGATAACCCAGGTTCAGTTGCGCGTGGCTGCTGGTGCTGTACAAGTGCACGCGGTTTTGTCCGGTGGTGTCGTCGAGCACCAGTTGGTTGAACCCGCTGCCCTTGTATTCCTTCGACTTGTAGCCCGACAGTTTGCCGTCCGTATGCCACTGCGGCGCCTGCTCTTCGTTATATAGGCGGCCGGTCACCACCGGCCGGTCGGCGTCGCCGTCGAGAAAAGTGACGATCACCTCCTGACGGATGCGCGGCACGTTCAAGCCGCCCCAGCCTTGGCCGGCATTCGGATAGCTGACCCGCACCCAGCAGGAAGCGCCCTCGTCGCCCGGGTTCAGCCGGTCCCAGCGGAACTGCACTTTGACGCGGTTCAGGGCGTCCGTATAAATTTCCTCGCCTGCGGGGCCGACCACCACGGCGGTCTGCGGATGCAGCGTGGGTTTCAGGTGCTCGAACGGGCTGCGGAAGGGCACCTTGCGGCGCTGCACTTCCATGCGGTTAAAACAATGGCCGGTGTGCTGGTTGCCGGCCAAGTCCGGCCCCAGGTCGCGCCCCATCGCCGCCTTCATCGCATCCAGTTGCGGCACCAGGCTGCCGGGAAAATCTTTCACCTTGTTCGACAACGGCAGATTATTCTCAATCGCCCATTCCACCGCAATGACGACGAACTCGCGCTCATCCTGCGCATCGCCCTGGTGCGCAGGATGATCGTCGAGGATGAACCAACTACCCACGGGCAAGGAACGCACGCCGGAAACGGCGGCAAACCGCTTCATTGTCGACTCCCATTGTTCGACCCGTAAGCGCGACTGCCGGTCTCCCTGTTCGCGGTTCGAATAGGTGTAGGCGCCGGTGTATTCGTATACCTCCATCTGCGCCGGCAGGCCGCCATGGCTGGCCTGCACCTGGATATTGCTCTGCATCGGCTGAGCCGTCGCCTTATAGTCGTTGGTGCGGCCGGTGAACTGGCTGGAGGCGAGCGTACGATCGGCGCTCCAGTGGACGATTTTATGCAGTTCGTCTTCGGTGCCGGCGCTGTAGAATTGTATCGACTGCTGCGCGAGCGGCTTGAGCTGGTCGGTTGAATCAGTAATCACCAGCACATGGCCGGAGCCGTCGGGATGTTGCTCGTGATAGCCGTACCAGCCTTCTTCCTCCATCAGGCGCTGCGCGAAATGCCAGTCGGTTTCGTACTGGGTGCAATACGAGCGCTGGGACGCAGGCGCCTTGATTTCAAAGCGAAAGTTGCCCTGCGCCTCAGGATGGCCATTAAACACCTCGCTGAGAATATTGTCGGCGGTTTTATCCTGCCAGATGCGCGCATCCTTGCGGAACTTCAGGAAATGCAGCCACGGCGCGAACGACAGCTGACAGAACATCAATTGCCCGTCACTGCCGAGGCGCTTAATCGTATGCACATAACCGTGCACCGGCAGATACGCGCGGTCCGCCTGCTGAACCCATAGCGTGACAGGCTGGGCGATCAGCTTCTTCAACTCAATATCGTCGCGCACCGAAACGCAATCGACACTGTACTCGTAGCTTCTGCCCAGACGTTCCTGGGCGACGACGCGTTGCGGCAGCAGGACATCTTCGCCTAACGGCGTACTTAATTTGATCAGACGGTCTTGCTGGCCTAGCAGGGCGGTGCCAACGGTTAGGAAGTTTTGCAGATCAGCCATTGGAAGAATCATTTCTCACTGAATGAGCAAGCAGAGATAGCGCAAGAAAGAAAAAACGACAGGGATCGGTTTTCTCCGAAAAGGCACAAGATATCTAAAAAACAATATTAAATTCTACACAGTTTCAGGCCGCGGCACCGCACGGTTGAAACCGCTTGGAGGCCGGAAAGTGACGCAAGGAGGATTTGCGAGCGCGAATAGCTGCGGGGGGAGGTACAACTCGCAGGCCGGGGCAATCTGAATCGTCCCGACCTGCCGCATTGCCTTAATTGAACTTGGTGAAATCCGGCTTGCGCTTCTCGAAGAAGGCGGTGAATGCTTCCTTCGCTTCCGGTGCGGCCAGCATGGCGCCGAAGAATTTGTTTTCGGCGGCGATGGCTTCCGTCACCGGGCCTTTGCGCGCGGCCTTCATCAACTGCTTGGTGGCGCGGATCGAGCTGGCTGGCAACGCGACCAGCTTGGCGGCCTGGCCTTCGGCAAACGCGCGCAGTTCGGCGGCCGGCACGATCTTCGATACTAGGCCCATCTCCAGCGCCTCCTGCGCCAGGAAGGCTTCGCCCAGCATCAGCTTCTCGGCGGCGCGCGGGTAGCCGGCAATTTGCGTCAACAGCAGGCTCGACGCGAACTCGGGGCACAGGCCCAGCTGCACGAACGGCATCGAGAACTTGGCGTTGTCGGCAGCGTAGACCAGGTCGCAGTGCATCAGCAGCGTGGTGCCGATGCCGACCGCCGCGCCGGCCACCGCGGCCACCACCGGCTTGGTCGAACCGCTCAGCGCCATCATGAACTTGTACACCGAACGCTCTTCGATGCCCGAGCCATCGGCCGGACGCGAGGTCTTCATGAAGTCCTCCAGGTCGTTACCTGCGGTGAAGATCTCCGGCTTGCCGACGATCAGGATGGCGCGCACGGCGACGTCCTGCTCCGCGTCGTTGATGGCGTCGGCCATGCTCTGGTACATCGCCGAGGTGATGGCGTTCTTGCGTTCCGGGCGGTTGAATTCCAGCGTCAGCACGCCGTTGGTCTTGCTGCTCAAAATATCCATGTGATCTCCAAATGATTGAAGGGCGCCGTGGTTGAACCGCAGCGCCCTTCTTTATGATTTCGTGCTTAGCTTACACGCGTTCGATGATGCCCGCTGCACCCATGCCGGCGCCGACGCACATCGTCACCATGCCGTACTTCAGGTTGTTGCGGCGCAGAGCGTGCACCACGGTCGCGGCGCGGATCGCACCGGTCGCGCCCAGCGGGTGGCCCAGGGCGATCGCGCCGCCCATCGGGTTGACCTTGGCTGGATCCAGGCCCAGATCGCCGATGACGGCCAGTGCCTGTGCCGCGAACGCTTCGTTCAGCTCGATCCAGTCCAGCTGGTCCTGGGTGATGCCGGCGGCCTTGCACGCATCAGGAATCGCGAATTTAGGACCGATGCCCATGATTTCCGGTGGCACGCCTTTAACGGCGAACGACGAGAACTTGGCCAGCGGGGTCAGGTTGTGCTCGCGCAGGAACTTCTCCGACACGACCAGCAACGCGCCGGCGCCGTCGGACATCTGCGACGAGTTGGCGGCGGTGACCGAACCCTTGGCGGCGAACACAGGCTTCAGCTTGGCCAGCGATTCCACGGTCGAATCGGCACGTGCGCCTTCGTCGGTATCAACGGTGCGGGTCTTGATCTTGATCTCGCCGGTTGCCAGGTCAGGCGTGCGGGTGATAATTTCAACCGGGGTGGTCTCGTCCTTGAAGAAACCGGCCTGCTGCGCGGCGATGGCGCGGCGGTGAGATTCAACAGCGAACGCGTCCTGCGCTTCGCGCGAGATTTTCCACTGGGTCGCCACTTTTTCAGCGGTCAGGCCCATGCCGTATGCCATGCCGACGTTCTCGTCGGTGAACATGTTCAGGTTCATCGATGGGTGATGGCCCATCATCGGCACCATCGACATCGATTCGACGCCGCCGGCGATCATCGCATCGGCTTCGCCCACGCGGATGCGGTCGGCGGCCATGGCCAGCGCGGTGATGCCCGATGCGCAGTAACGGTTGACGGTCACGCCGCCGACGGTCTTAGGCAGGCCGGCCAGCAGAACCGATTGACGGGCGATGTTGAAGCCCTGTTCCGCTTCCGGGAACGAGCAGCCGATGATGGCGTCGGTGATCAGCGCTGGATCCAGGCCAGGCGCTTGCGCCAGGGCCGATTGCAGCACGCGCACCAGCAGGTCGTCAGGGCGGGTCTTGTTGAACATGCCGCGCGGCGCCTTGCCGATCGGGGTGCGGGTGGCAGAGACGATGTATGCGTCTTGAATTTGTTTGCTCATTTTGTTCTTTCGAAAATTTTTGATCGAAGACTATGCGGAACGATTAGCTATTACGCCCGCTTCTCGGATAAATACCAATCCACTTGAACCTGTGCGGCCAGCGTGCCGGCGGCGTCGAAAATGTCGACCTCCACCGGAAACGCCACCTTGCCCTGCTCTTTCAGCTCGGCCTTCAGCGCGGCCAGATCGCCAGGGACGCGGCCTTCGGCGCGGGTGGCGCCCTTGGCTACTTTCTGGTACTGGATGCGCGATTCCTTGGCGACCGGGCGCAAGCCCAGGATCAGCTCCGCGAAGCCGCCAGCCATGGCCGCGCCGGAAGCCGTTTCGGCCAGCGTGAACAAGGCCCCGGCGTGCTGCGTGCCCAGGTGGTTATTGAGCTTCGGGTCTTCCGGCATCGACACTTTCGAAGTGCCGCTGCCGATCTCGTCGATCCTGATCCCCAGCAGGCGCACGAAGGGCAAGGTGTCCATCATTTGTTGCTTGATACGGTCATACACCATGCTTGGCCTCACGCGCAGTAAAACTTTGAAGACGAGTTTCAGGATCGACATACGCCCTTAGTTGCGGACTGGCTTACCGGTCTGCAGCATGCCCATGATGCGTTCCTGCGTCTTCGGATGGTTCAGCAGCTCCAGGAAGGCTTTACGCTCCATGTCCAGCAGCCACTGTTCGCTGACGAACGAGCCCTGGTCGATGTCGCCGCCCGACACGATCTCGGCGATCATGTCGCCCAGCTTGAAGTCGTGGGCCGAGATGAAGCCGCCGTCACGCATGTTGACCAGTTGGGCCTTGATGGTGCCCCAGCCGTAGCGGCCGGTCACCTGCACCGGCGCCTTCAGCGGCGCGCGGTAGCCCTTGTCGAACATGGCGCGCGCTTCCACCTTGGCCACGTGCAGCAGCTCGTATGGATTGAACACGATCACGTCGTCTTCCTTCAGGTAGCCCATTGCTTGCGCTTCCAGGGCCGATTTCGACACGTTGGCGGTGGCCGCGTTGGTGAAGCCGGTCTTCAGGAATTGCAGGATGTCGGTGCCCTTGGCTTCCTTGAACGCGCGCAGTGCCGCTTCTTTCAAGCCGCCGCCCGCAGGGATCAGGCCAACGCCCACTTCCACCAGGCCGATGTACGATTCGATCGAGGCCACGCGCTTCGATGCGTGCAGCGCCATTTCGCAGCCGCCGCCCAGCGCCAGGCCAGCCACAGCAGCCACCACCGGCACGTTCGAGTATTTCATCGCCATGAAGGTGTCTTGCAGTTCCTTGATGATCGGGTCGACTGCTTTCGCGCCGCCCTGCATGAACGCAGGCAGTGCCGATTGCAGGTCGGCGCCGGCCGAGAACGCGCCGCCGTCGGCCGCGTCCGCGCTCCAGATTACCAGACCCTTGAAGTTCTTCTCGGCTTCGGCCAGTGCCTTCTTGAAGCCGGCGATCACGCCAGGGCTGATCACGTGCATCTTGGTTTTCAGCGAGATCACCAGCACGTCGTCGCCCGAGTGCCACAGGCGCACGTCGTCGTCTTCATGCACGGTGGTGCCGGCGGTGCGGCCATTGGCTTCGCCCGAACCCAGTACCGGCGCGCGGAACTGCTGACGGTCGTACACGGCCAGCGACGAGCGCGGCACGAACGATTTCGATACTGCGGACCACGAACCTTCAGCGGTGTGGACGCCGCCTTTTTCAGCGACCGGGCCTTCGAATACCCAGGCTGGCAGCGGTGCGTTGCACAGCGCGTGGCCGGCTTCGATGTCTTCCTTGACCCACTGGGCCACTTGCGACCAGCCTGCGGCCTGCCACGTTTCGAACGGGCCGACGTTCCAGCCGAAGCCCCAGCGCATGGCGAAGTCGATGTCGCGCGCGTTGTCGGCCACGGTGTCCAGATGGACGGCGATGTAGTGGAAAGCGTCGCGGAAGATCGCCCACAGGAACTGGCCTTGTGGGTTGGTCGATTCGCGCAGGGCCTTCATCTTCTTGACCGGATCTTTTTCCTTCAGGATGCGGGCGATGATGTCGGCAGCCTTGGCGCCGCCGGCGACGTATTCACCGGTGGCGAAGTCCAGGCGTTGGATTTCCTTGCCAACTTTTTTGTAGAAGCCGGCGCCGGTCTTCTGGCCCAGCGCGCCTTTTTCCACCAGGCCAGCCAGCACGGCCGGGGTCTTGTACACGGCGGCGAACGGATCGTTCGGCAGGTAGTCCTGCATGGTCTTGATCACATGGCCCATGGTGTCCAGGCCGACCACGTCCGCGGTGCGGAAGGTGCCCGACTTGGCGCGGCCCAGCTTGGCGCCGGTCAGGTCGTCGACCACGTCCACCGACAGGCCGAATTTCTCGGCTTCGTGCACGATCGCCAGGATGCCGAACACGCCAACGCGGTTGGCGATGAAGTTAGGCGTGTCTTTGGCGCGAACCACGCCCTTGCCCAGGGTGGTGGTCAGGAAGCCTTCCAGCTGGTCGCTGATTTCCGGCTTGGTGAACTCGGTCGGGATGATTTCGACCAGGTGCATATAGCGCGGTGGGTTGAAGAAGTGCACGCCGCAGTAGCGCGATTTCAGGTCGGCGTCGAAGCCTTCGGACAGCTTGGTGATCGACAGGCCCGAGGTGTTCGAGGCGAAGATCGCGTTGGCGCCGATGTGCGGAGCGACCTTCTTGTACAGGTCATGCTTCCAGTCCATGCGCTCGGCGATGGCTTCGATGATCAGGTCGCACTCGGCCAGCTTGGCCAGGTCGTCTTCGTAGTTGGCTACTTCGATCAGCGCGGCGTGGTCCTTGTTGCCCAGTGGTGCAGGCGACAGCTTTTTCAGGTTCTCGATGGCGCGCAGCACGATGCCATTTTTTGGGCCTTCTTTTGCCGGCAGGTCGAACAGCACCACTGGCACTTTGGCGTTGACGCAATGAGCGGCGATTTGCGCGCCCATCACGCCGGCGCCCAGCACGGCTACTTTTTTAACGATGAAATTGGTCATGTCGTTTCCTCTAGGTTCTTAGAACAGGTCGGCGTCGAGAGCCATCAGGTTGGCGGAGCCCGAACGTGCCTGGCGAATCAGGGTTGCAGTTTCTGGCTGCAGGCGGGCGAAGTAGAAGCGCGCCGTGGCCAGCTTGGCTTTGTAGAAATTGTCGCCGCTGTCTTCCTTGGCCAGGGCGATTTTCGCCATCTGTGCGAAGAAGTAGCTGTACACCATGTGGCCGACCACGCGCAGGTAAGGTACGCATGCCGCGCCGACTTCGTCCGGGTTCTGGAAGGCTTTCATGCCGATTTCCATGGTCAGCTTGGTGACCTTGTCGCCCAGGTCGCCCAGCGGGGTGACGAATTCGCTCATCGCTTCGTCGGTGCCGTTGTCTTCCACGAAGGCCTTGATCTTCTCGCCGAACTTGCGCAGCTTGGCGCCGTTGTCGCCCAGGATCTTACGGCCCAGCAGGTCCAGCGACTGGATGGTGTTGGTGCCTTCGTAGATCAGGTTGATGCGGGCGTCGCGCACGTACTGCTCCATGCCCCATTCGGAGATGTAGCCGTGGCCGCCGAACACTTGCATCGCTTCCGAAGTGGAGATCCAGGCGTTGTCGGTGATGAAGGCCTTGACGATCGGGGTCAGCAGCGCGACTTCGTCGGCGGCTTCCTTGCGCACTTCTTCGTCAGGGTGGTGCAGTTCGCGGTCGATCTGCAGCGCGACGTAGGAGGTGAAGGCGCGCGCACCTTCGGCGTAGGCCTTGCCGGTCAACAGCATGCGGCGCACGTCAGGGTGGACGATGATCGGATCGGCCGGCATTTCCGGATTCTTCACGCCCGACAGCGAGCGCATCTGGATGCGGTCCTTGGCGTAGATCAGCGCGTTCTGGTAGGCGACTTCGGTCAGGCCCAGCGACTGCATGCCCACGCCCAGGCGGGCCGCGTTCATGAACACGAACATGGCGTTCAGGCCCTTGTTCGGCTGGCCGATGATCCAGCCCTTGGCGCCGTCCAGGTTCATCTGGCAGGTCGAGTTGCCGTGGATGCCCATTTTCTCTTCGATGGCGCCGCAGGTGATCGGGTTGCGTTCGCCGACCGAGCCGTCTTCCTTCGGCAGGTACTTCGGCACCAGGAACAGCGAGATGCCTTTCGAGCCTTCCGGCGCGTCCGGCACGCGGGCCAGCACCAGGTGCAGGATGTTTTCCGACATGTCGTGCTCGCCGGCCGAGATGAAGATCTTGTTGCCGGTGATCAGCCAGGAGCCATCGGCCTGTGGCAGCGCTTTCGAGCGCAGCATGCCCAGGTCGGTGCCGCAGTGCGGTTCGGTCAGGCACATGGTGCCGGTCCACTCGCCCGAAACCAGCTTCGGCAGGTAGACTTTCTTCTGTTCGTCGGTGCCGTGTTCCTTCAGGCACTCGTAGGCGCCGTGCGACAGGCCCGGGTACATGGTCCATGCCTGGTTGGCCGAGTTCAGCATCTCGTAGAACGAGTTGTTCAGCACCACTGGCAGGCCCTGGCCGCCGAATTCAGGATCGCAGGCCAATGCCGCCCAGCCGCCGTCGACGTACTGCTTGTACGCTTCCTTGAAGCCTTTAGGCGTGGTCACGGTGTGGGTCGCGGCGTCGTGCTTGCAGCCTTCGCGGTCGCCCGAGTGGTTCAGGGGGAACAGCACTTCAGCGGTGAACTTGCCGCCTTCTTCCAGCACCTGATTGATGATGTCGGCATCGACTTCGGAATAGTCCGGCAGCGATTTCAGTTCCTCTTCCACTTTCAGGAACTCGTGCAGAACGAATTGCATATCCCGGATTGGCGCGACGTATTGACCCATGATTTTCTCCTGATGACTTTTGTAGTGACTACGATGTGAATTAGTGTGTTTTACGTTATTGCTGCGCCACCACCGCGGACGGCGTTTGCGGATTGCGGTACGTTTCGATCAAGCGCTCGAAGCCGATGCCGGCCCGGCCCAGGCTGCCCGGTATGCGCAGGAAACGCGCATCGTGGTGCAGGGCCAGGATCAGGCCGTACATTTCGTACACCAGCTGCTGCGGATCGGTGTCGGCCTTGAGGTCGCCGCATTCGATGCACTGCTTCACGCAGCGCAGCAGCGCGCCCTGCCAGGCGCCAACCATGGCCATCAGCTCTTCGCGGATCGGACCTGGACGGTCGTCATACTCCACCGCGCCGCTGATATAGATGCAGCCCGACGCCACCTCCACGCTGACCCGCTTGACCCAGCGCGCGAACATCGATTTGAGCCGCTGGATGCCGCGCGGTTCCTTGACGCTGGGGAAAAACACTTCCTGTTCGAAACGATGGTGGTACAGCTTAAGGACTTCCAACTGCAAATCTTCACGCGAGCCGAAGTGTGCGAACACGCCGGACTTGCTCATGTTCATCTTATCCGCGAGCAATCCGATGGTCAGACCTTCCAGACCATCACGGCTGGCCAGGTCGAGCGCCACGTCCAGGATTGCTGCGCGGGTCAGTTCGCCTTTGCGCATAAATTTAGTTGAGGTATTAATAAGATTGCGTCCCAAGGTAACATTCACGGAGAGAAATGAGTATTCTGCTCCAGTTGAATTTACTCCGTGTGAAAAGAATTGCGAACGCTCGTACTATTATCCAGCGAGGGGTAAATGTCAAACAGTACCGTTAGAGGTGGCGTTCTATTGCTGCGGCGCATCAAATATACAACGTGAGCGTGGCTCCTGTATGTGAAAAAATTCCCATGGGAATGGTTTTTGCCGTGCATCAAAATCGTCTTCGGCCATGTGCGTACAGTTGGGCCATGAGCCATCCCGACAACAACTGTGGACCACCCCATGTCATGTGCGGAAATTCCCGCTTCGGATAGACAGCCCCTCTCGCGGACGCCGCACTGTCACATCCCGCGCGGACCGCTTCAGCCAATTCCCATTCAATGCAGAATGCTCAATTGGCCTAAACAAAGATCAACCACGGAGGTCACGATGAGCATTGCATCCATGAACGTTTTGAACAAAATTCGGCCATACGCCCTTGCGCTTCTTAGCTTCGGAACGCTACTAGTTGTAGAAAGCTCATCGGCATCCGCAAAAGAAGTAACGCCCATTCAACTTGAAAAGTTTAGCTTAGCCGCTCCGCCGACGCCATGCGTGCGCGAGAAGGATCACATGCCATCCACGCGTGACCCCGTCGCGTATCAGTTGTTTAACGAGGCACGCAAAATTTGGCGTAGCAAACCCTGGGGGCAGTTAACCGAACAACAGGAAGATAGGATATTCGACGACACACGAAAGGCTGCGGCTCTCGGGGATTGGGAAGCGCGCGTATTGTTAGCTGAACTTTACACAAGAGGTCTTGAAAATAAAAAAAGAAATAGCCCCAGATCCCTAGGGGAAATATCTAAAGAGATCGAATTAGCCCACACCAAGGTAGTCGATCTCGCTCGTACTGCAGCCGATGCCGGCCAACCATGGGGTTGGTACAGCCTTGCGGTTGCCTATGAAAATGGCTACGGCAATCTGGTCAAAAATACAGATAAGGCGATGGCATATTATTTGTACGCTGCGAAACTTGGAAGCCCGGAAGCTCAGATGGCTCTGGCCGATACCTATTTCAAAACGCAACAATGGCAAAATGAAACTGCCCTACGGCGATGTGCATACCAGCAGGGACACGGACCGGCAGCATATATATTGGGACTAAGGGCTGGTTACGATAAGCGCTACGCGGAAGCTCTACAGATATACCAACAAGGGGTAAAGTTCGGAAGCGGGGCTTGTGCACGGGCACTCAATGCAGTGTTTCAACAAGGCGCTTGGGGTTGGAATTTTGAAGAAGAATTCAAAGGCTTGAAGGCGTTAGGAATTCATATGGATCGGGAGCGAGAGAAACGCTACGAGTCGATCTACGAAGCACTTGAAATTAACCCTGACCTGCGATTTAGCAAGCTGGACCTGTTACTTCCGCTGCCTCCTTCTAAATTGCCAGCATGGCCCGGAGTTAACAATCTAGCGGATGTCGTTCCCGATGATCACCCTACCTACTAAGATGAACTGTCCGCAGGGCCGATCCGGATTCCATACGGTGTCGATAAGATCACTACGGGTCACGAGGCTGACCGACGACGAACCTTCTGTCGCCGATCATGGGTGCAAGACCGATTCGATGCGCACAGTCAGCGGTGTGCGCAGGCGGGCGGCGAAGGCGGTCACGCGGCGCTGCCAGGCGGCGGCGTCGCGCACCTCGCCGGACCAGCTGGCGATGGCGCCCACGTAATAGCGCAGCGGCTGGCCGGGGCGGATGGGCGCCAGGATCAGCTCGTTGGCGGCGTCGGCCGCGTAGGCCGGTTCACCAGACGGCAGCACGATGGCCACGCCGAAATCGCCGGCGCTGCGCTGGGTGACCCACTGCGTCAGCGCGCGTGCCGCCGGCAGCGGCGTGGCGGCCACCTTGGGCTCCTGGGGCGCGTAGGCCGGTGTTTTATTGAGGCCGATGGCGGCGGTCAGGCTTGCCGGGCCGCTGAAGCTGAAGGTGCTGTCGATCTGGTCGAAGTCGTGGCCGGCGTCGACGGTGAAGCGCTTCACTTCCGAGACCTTGGCGCCAGCCGCGTCCCAGGCGTCGTAGCTCAGCTCGAAGATGGCGCGGATCGGGCCGTTGGCGATGACTTTCCATTTGGCGTAGTTGCGGCTGGTGTACAGCTGCTTGCCATCCCAGATGCCGGTGCCGCCGGCGCCGCGCGTGGTGCCGACGCCGTACATGTCCAGCCCCTCGCCCTCGTCCTTGTGGTAATGGTCGTGGCCCTTGTTGTACCAGCGGTCGACGATGGGATAGCGTACCCGCTTGAACCAGATGTCCAGCCCGCTCGTCACCAGCACTTCCTTGCCGCTGCCCTGCGTGTCGGGCGCGGCAAGCGCCTGGCCGTAGGTGCGGTGCGCGATGCGGTCGTTTTCCCACGCGAAGTCGTCCAGCCGCTCCGGCACGTAGCGGGCGAAGGCCTGCACCGGGAACGGCGGCGCCACCGCCTCGCTCTTCTCCACCGTGAAACTGGCACTGTGCTCGCCTGCGGCGAAGTCGTGCTGGAAGATCAACTCCCCGTAGGCGATGCCCTTGCCCTGCGGGTCCTTGGCCTCCGGCGCGACGTTGGTCACCTGGTACGGCAAGCTGTGGCCGGCCGCGTCGCGCACGGTCAGGTGTTGCAACAGCGCGCCCGGCAAGGCCTGGTTGACCTCGGCCCACGGGATGGCGATGGTTTCGGCCGGACGCGCCGCATCGAGCTCGTGAGTGGCCGTGACGGCCAGCCGTTCCGCCGCGCCGGCGGAGGTGCCGGCCAGCGCCAGCAAGAGTGCGTAACGTGCGTGCATGTCAGTATTTCACCGGATAGTCTTTGGGGAATTGACGGCCCGAGTACGCCAGCTTCTGCGTCCAGTCCTGCGCCGGCGCGGTCCAGTAGGCGTCGTTCTCAGGCAAGCCCAGCGACAGGAATCCCTCGGAGGCGATGTACATGCTGCCGTTGTTGGAGTACCAGTCGCCCAGCTCGGGATGGTGGCCGACGAAGCCGATGTTGAGGAAGCCGTCGCGGGTGAAGTTGCTCGGCCCGGACCACACCGTCTGGTGCACGGCGTGCAGCGCGGCGCGTACCTGTCCGGCCGGCAGGCTGGCCGGCAATTGCTTGCGCCAGGCCAGCAGGCCCAGCGGCTGGAACACGGCGGTGCGGTAGGTCAGCGAGCGGCCGATCGGCGGGTAGGTGCCGGTCGGCGAGATGAAACGCTCCAGGTGCTCGCAATAGCGCTGCGTGCGTTGCAGCGCCTGCGCCAGCAGTTCCTCCGGCTTGGCGTTCCAGAACGGTCCCTTGCAGCGAACCAGCACTTCCAGGATTTCCAGCAGCATCGGGTACATCACGTACGAGCAGTAGTAGTCGAAGTGGAAGGATTCGCCGTCCTTGATCCAGCCGTCGCCCACGTACCACTCGTTGATTTTGCGGATGGCAAGGTTCATGCGCAGCGGATCGGCTTCCTCGCCGATCGACAACAGCCAGGCTTCGTTCATGGCGGCGAACAGCAGCCAGTTGATGTAAGGCGGCTCGATCCGTCGCAGGCTCTTGATCTCGGCGATGATGCGCTGCTTGGTGACGCGGTCCAGCGGCTCCCACAGCGCTTTCGGCGCGCGCATCAGCGCATTGGTGAAGTAGGCCGAATCGACCAGGGTCTGGCCCGGCCCCTTCCACAGCAGGTAGTCCGGGTTCTTCGGGTCGACCGAGTTGGTGTAGCTTTGCAGCGCCAGCTGTTGCAGGCGATGGCGCGTCTTGCCCTCGGCCGTGCCGTCGTCCGGCAGCGCCAGCCAGGGCGCCGCGCCGGCGATCAGGCGGCCGAAGCATTCAAGGTAGGCGACGCCGGGATCGCGGCCGTCCCACGTCGGACTGAGCTCCAGCGGAAAGTTCTTCTTCAGCTTGCCCTGCGCCATATTCGACAGCACCGGCTCGGCCATCTGCTGCAGCAGGCCGGCCATGTAGGCGCGCTCGCCGCCGGCGGCCGGCGCGCTGTCGGCGGCGCCGGCGTTCATCAAGCCGGTGGCGGCCGTGCCGGCCAGCACCGCCTGCATAAAGTTGCGACGTTCCATCGTGTCTCCTTATTTTTGATCGAGCAAGCGTACCAGTTCCGCCGACGCCAGCAGGAAAGCGCCCACGCCGAAATCGGCGGTCGAATTCTGGTCCACCACCTGGCCCGGTATCGCACGGTCGCCGATAGGCTGAACGTAGCCGACACGGCCGTCCGGTTGCAGCGCCACCTTGCTCAGGTAATGCCAGCCTTTGCGCGCCACCGGCAGATACTCGTCGCGCGCCAGCACGCCGTGGTTGATGCCCCACAGGTAGCCGTAGGTGAAGAAGGCGGTGCCGCTGGTCTCCGGCCCCGGCGCGTGCTGCGGATCGAGCAGGCTGCGGGTCCAGTAGCCTTCCGGTTGCTGGGCGCGCTTGAGCGCCTGCGCCATGTCCTTGAAGCGGGCCACGTAATCGGCGCGGTGCGGATCGTCGGCCGGCAGCTCGTCCAGCACGCGGGCCAGCGCGGCGAACACCCAGCCGTCACCGCGCGACCAGAAGTCCTTCTTGCCGTTGACGCTGGCGTGCGCGGGATAAACGTACTTGGCGTCGCGGTAATACAGGTGCTCGACCGGGTCGTACATGATGCTGTTGGCGTACTCGAAATACTGGTGCAGCTTTTCCAGGTAGCGACGGTCGCCTGTCACGCCGTACAGCTTGGTCATCACCGGCATCACCATGTACAGGCCATCGGACCACCACCAGTAATCATCGCGCGCGGTGCTCATCTCGTATTCCATCACCTCGCGGGCGCGGGCGATCTTGCGCGGGTCGGGGGCCAGCTTGTACAGGTCGGTGTAGGTCTGGAAGCAGATCTGCCAGTCGCCGAACAGCACGTGATCGTCGGTCTCGCCGTAGGTGTGTTGCCAGCGGCTCTTGTCCGGCGAGCGCGCGCCCATCCATTGGTTGTGCTCGGCCCAGGCCTCGGCATAGCGCCGGTAGGCCTCGTTGTGCGTGACCTGATAGGCCGCCATATTGCCCGTCTGGTAGGCAGCCACGTGCCAGAACGCCCACTGCTGCGCAGGCGTGCTGCGTTGCCAGTGTCCGTTGACCTGGTCGATGATGGCGACCACCTCCGCCCTGCTGGCGTCGATGGCCGCGCCGTCCTTTGCCGGCGTGGCGCAGCCGCCCAGCGTGACGGCCAGCACCAACAGCAATCCTTGCGCGTATTTTTTTAGGTTCATAGTGTCATGTAAAAAAGGGCCGAAGGCGCGGGACCGCCACCTTCGGCATAAATGCCCGGAACCATGACGTGGCTCCGGTCTGGAGTGCTCGGGTCATCTCAACATCATTCAAGGCTTCCACTGCCATACTTGCACTGGCGACGTCGCGCCGGCGGACGCGCCCTCGCCGTCCAGCTGGCGCACATCCTGCACGAACAAGTGCAGCTCGCCGCGTCGCCGCCACAGCTCGGTGTCGAACGACGGCTCCCACGCACCCACCGGCGCCGTGCCCAGGTCGCGCACGGTCCAGCGCGGCCGGTGCAAGTCGGCGACGGTGGCCACCGATACCTTGTCGCCGCGCTCGGCATCGCGGAACACCAGCAGGGCGCGCCGATGGTCCACCATGATCTGCGGCCGCGATATCGGTATCGCCTTCGTGCCCAGGCCGCTCAGTGAAAACGGCGTGTGGCGGAAATTTAGATCGAGTTGCCGCCACGCGCCGCCATCGCGGTACAACAGGTGATACTGCGGCACCGTCGATCCTGCCACGCGCCAGTAGCTGGCGATCACCGGTTCGCCATCGACGCCCGCCGCCATCGAGGTCTGGTTGATCAGCTCGCTGTTCTGCGGAATGTGCGCGGCGTACTCGGCGCTGCCGGCCGTGATCGGCAGCGTGTAGCGTTCGCCGCCGCTGCGTTCCCACGTCAGGCCGCCGTCGCGCGAGCGGGCGTAGGCCATGTCGTGGTTGCTGGCCACGTCCGGCGATTCGCGCCACACCCACGACAGGTGGATGGTGCCGGCGCGGTCGACGAAGGCTTGCCAGTAGGCGCTGCGCTGACCTTCCCCGTCGATCAGCTTGCTGTGCAGCCGGGTCCAGCTGGCACTCGCCACGTCGTAGCGGTTCATCACCAGGTTGCCGTGACCGGAGCCGCCGTCGCGGTAGAGAAACAGCAGGCCACCGTCCGGGCAGCGGAAGAACTCGGGATAGGTGGCCGAGTCCTCGTCCTTGCCCAGCATCGGCGTTTCCGGCCCCAGCTCCAGCGCGCCGGGGCGCGTGCCGCGTGCGTACCGCAGGCGCTGGTTGTGCGCGTCCCACGCCAGGTGCAGGTAGCCGGCGCCGTCCACCATGATGCTGATGCTGTTGTGCGCGTCGGCCGCGTTGCCGCGGTACGGCGTGCGCCGCAGCGTCCAGCGCGTGCTGCCCAGTTTGCGCTTGCCCAGCACCACGGCCGCGTCCTTGTCGTAGAAGGCGATGTATTGCGTGTCGCCATCCGACACCAGCGAGTTCTTGCGGAACACCACGGCATTGACCGAGTTGTTCGCCCAGCCCGGCGCGACATCGACCACGCGGGCGGCACCGGCCTGCGCCGAGCAGGCGATGCAGGCCAGCAGCAACGGCAGCAGATGCTTAGAACTTGCCACGCAGTCCAACCTTGATGGTGCGGCCGTCGTACTTGGCGTAGTCCATGCGTGTCTTCTTGCCGCTGCCGTACTGGCCGCTGGCATCCTCGAAGTAATCATAGGACAGCGTGTTGGACAGGTTCATGGCGTCGATGCGCAGCTCCAGCTGTTCGTTGATCTTGTAGCTGGCGTTGGCGTCCAGGTAGCCGCGTCCCGCGCGCCAGCGGATCAGGTCATCGCCCAGGTTGCGCGGATTGTCCGAGTGCAGTGAGCGGCCCTTGTAGTTGTAGGACATGCGCAGCGCCAGCGGTCCGCGCTCATAGTAGGCGGTGGTGCTGTAGGCATACTTCGGCACCGAGTTGACCTCGATCTCCTTGCCGGCGTTGGTGATCCACTTGGCGCTGTTGAACGGATCGATGTGGGTGTAGCTGGCCAGCGCGCCGAAGCCCTTGAACGGTTCCGGCAGGAAGGTGAACGCCTGCTGGTAGGCCAGCTCGTAACCCTTCAGCGTCTGCTCGCCGGCGTTGGTGTAGCTGCGCAGAGTCATCGGCAGGTTGGGGTCGACGTGGCCGTTGGCGTCCTGGAAGATCGCGCCCAGCGCCGTGTCCGGCAAGCCCAGCGCGCCGAAGGTGGTGTTGGTGGTGTTGGCCACGGTGGCATCGGTCAGCTTCTTGCGGAACACGGCGGCCGACAGCAGGCTGCCCGGCTGGAAGTACCACTCCAGGCTGGTGTCCAGGTTCTTCGATTGCTGCGGCTTCAGGCTGGCGTTGCCGGCGGTGGCCGAGTTGTCGAAGGGATTCGGGATGACGGTCTGCGCCGCGATGATCGACAGCGAGGCCCGGCTCACGGTCTTGCCCCACGAGGCGCGCCACATCAGGTTCTCGGTCACGTCCAGCGCCGCGCTGAAGGCTGGCAGCACATTGCTGTAGGTGCCCTGCTCGTGGTTGGCGGCGTAGGTCAGGCTGGCGCCCTGCTGCTTGAAGTTGTCGATGCCGGTCTCGGTGCGCGAGTAGCGCACGCCGGCGTTGAAGCGCAGCTCATGGCCGGCGACCTCGCCCTTGAAATCGGACTGGATGAAGCCGGTCGACACTTTTTCCGTCGCGCTGAAGCTTTGCGCCGGCGTGAACGTGGCTTCGGTGTTGTAGGCCAGCGGATCGAAGGCTGAGTAGGTGGCGCCGCGGGTGAAGGTGCCCCAGGCATGCGGCCAGCCGGCGCCCATGTCGAGATTGTCGACCGGCAGCGAGGTGGTCATCAGGCCGCGCATGCCGGCGTTGCCCAAGCCGTTGAGCTTGGCCGTGGCGGCGGCCGTGCCGTTGCGCTTGGCGATGCCCTTGGTGGTTTCCACGTACACCACGCCGGCCTTCAGGTGGCCGGTCCAGTCGCCTGGCAGGTCGTAGTCCCAGTCGGCCACCAGACGGCCCTGCTTGCCCTTGTCGGTCTCGCGGGTCCAGGTGGTGCCGACGCCGAAGCCCTGGTAGTTGTTCAGGTCGGTGTAGCTGGAGGTCGACGACAGCGATGGATAGACGTGGTCGCTGCCGTAGTCGATGGTGGAGTCGACGCCGAAGATCTGGGCCGACAACGTGTCCTGGTAGGTGAGCGCGTTGCTGTTGTTGGCGCTCAGCTGGCCGGTCAGCGCCAGCTTGCTGGTGGCGGCCCAGCGGCCGTTCAAGGCGGCATAGCCGAACTTGGTCTCGTCCTCGCTGTAGGTCACGCCGCTGCTGTACGAGGTGTTGCCGAAGGTGCCGGTCAACAGGTTGGAGTCCGGATCGATGTGCACGTTCAGCGGCACCAGGCCGTTGTGGCCGTTCTGGCCGGCCGGCGCGGCGCGGTTGGTGGTCTTGCTGTTGCGGATCAGCAGGCCCATGTACATCTCGTCGCGGTGGTTGGTCAGCTTGGAACCGAGCACGTCCAGACTCAGGTTCAGGTCGGCCGTCTTGTATTGCAGCGACGAGACCAGGCCGTCGCGGGTGCGCTCGTTGGCCGAGCCGTAGAAGCGGTAGATGCGCGGCAGCAGCGCGTTGTCGATCTGGCTGCGGGTGTAGCCGCCGAGGTTGGCGCGCGGATCGTCGTAGTCCAGCTGCATCGCGAAGTTGCCCTTGACCGGGCTCTGGCTGCCGCGCGCCGAGCTGTTGTAGCCGCCGGTGGCCTCGAAGCCGGAGCGGTTGTTGGTACTGGCCGAATGCGAGACGCCGGCCAGGAAGCCCCAGTTGCCCCAGGTGTTGGAGTACAGCGCGAAGCCCATCGGGTCGGCGTTCTTCGACATGGTGTTGTACGCCTCGGACACGGCGTAGCGGATGGTGCGCTTGGGATTGTCGAACGGACGCGGGGTCTGCAGGTCGACCACGCCGCCCAGGCCGCCTTCGCTCAACTCGGCCAGCGGCGACTTGTAGAAATCGACCCGGCCAAACAGTTCCGACGCGAACACGTCGTAATTGAAGCCGCGCGCCGCGCTGCCGATGGTGCTGGTGGAGGTGGTGTTGACCGGCGCGCCGTTGAGCGTGGTCACCGAGTATTCGGTCGGCAGGCCGCGGATCGAGATGCGCTGGCCTTCGGCCGAGCTTTCGTCGCGGTTGAGGATGATGCCGGGCACCCGCTGCAATGATTCGGCGATGTTCGCCTCGGGGAATTTGCCGATGTCCTCCGCCACGATGGAATCGCGCACGCCGATGGCCTGCTGCTTGAGGTTCAAGGCTTTTTGCAGGCTGGAGCGGAAGCCGGTGACCACCACCGTGTTCGGCTCGGCGGCGGCGCCCTCTGCCGGCGCGGCTGGCGCGGCCGCCTGCTGGGCGGCCGCGTCGTTGCCGTAGGCCGCTGCCAATGCCAGCGGCAGCAGAGTGGCGAGTAGTTTTTTATGCATTATTTCCCCCGTTGTTGTGTGCAACAATCTAAAGATTCACTGTGTAGTTTTGTCACGGCGCGCCGGTGTCTCCTGAAAAACGCGCCACGTTGCCTGATTTTTCGGCATGTGGTCACGTTACCATCCCTTAAACTCATCGTACAACTGAAATCTTCAACGGCCACAGCGGATGTGGTATCGTAACCACATGACAAAAGCCAGCAAACTTAGTGAAGTAGCGAAAATCGCCGGGGTGTCGCCGATCACCGCCTCGCGGGCGATCCGCGGCAATGGCTACGTGTCGGAAGCGGCGCGCACGCGCGTGCTGGCCGCCGCCGCGCAGCTGAACTACACGCCCGACATGCTGGCGCGCCGCATGCGTGGCGACAAAAGCAAACTGATCGGCGTGTTCGTCAACCACTACGGCTCGCTGGTGCTGCACGAGATCACCAAGGCCATCAGCGACGAGGCGCGCCGCCAGGGTTACGACATCCTGCTGTACAACGCCGAGCGCTTCGACCTGCCCAGCCGCATGGAAACCTGCGCCATGCTGAGCCAGCTGTGCGCCGGCCTGGTGCTGCTGTTGCCGAACGCGGCAGACGGCTACCTCGACGTGCTCGAGCGCCAGCGCCTGCCCTGCGTGTTCGTCGGCTTCGACGCGCGCCCGGTCGAACTGCCGGTGGTGGTGGTGGAAAACCGCGCCGGCGCCCGCGCAGCGGTCGAACACTTGCTGTCGCTGGGCCACCGCCGCATCGCCTTCATCGGCGGCACGGCCGGCACCGGCCAGGGCGCCGAGCGGCTCAAGGGCTACAACGACGCGCTGCTGGCGGCAGGCCTGGCGCCCGATCCGGCGCTGGCGGTGGACGGCAACTTCTCGCAGAATGGCGGCTACGCGGCCACCGAAAAACTGCTGTCGCTGGCGGCGCCGCCAACCGCCATCTTCGCCGCCAACGACGAGACCGCCTTTGGCGCCATCGACGCCATCCACAGCCGTGGCCTGGAGGTGCCGGACGATATCTCGGTGATCGGCTTCGACGATATTTCCACGTCCAGCTTTGTGCATCCGCCGCTGACCACGATGCGCCAGTCCAACGCCGACATGGCGACGCGCGCCGTCAGCGAATTGCTGGCGCAGATACAGGGCGAGGAGATGCAGGCCAAGCGCATCGGCTTCCCGCTGGAGCTGGTGGTGCGCAGTTCCACCGGGCCGCTGCGCCGGCCTGGCTGATGGACAAGGGCGGCGCCGTGGCCGGGCAGCGCGCCGCCTGGGGCGTGGCCTCGGCCGGCCTGCTGGCGGTGCTGTTCTGGCTGCTGGTGGGCGACTTGGCGATCTCGATCCGCGAACGCGCCGCGCTGCCCAGCGGCCTGGAACTGCTGCGCCGCAACGGCGCCTCCGACACCACCACCTCGCTGCTGATGTCGACCGTGCCGGCGCTGCTGAGCGTGCTGCTGGTGCCGCTGCTCGGCTACCACTCGGACCGCCTGCGCAGCCGCTGGGGCCGGCGCCGGCCCTTCCTGCTGGTGGCCGCGCCGGTCGGCTGCGCCGCCATGCTGGGCCTGGCCT
>NZ_WWCX01000071.1:0-31897 GCF_009857655.1 Duganella vulcania | reverse complement strand
GGTGCAGGCGCGTGCGCTGCGCGGCGGCGCGGTGCATCGCATGGGCGCCGGCGGCCAGGCGGCGGTGCTGCTGTTCTTGTCGAGCAAATGCCCGAAGTGCAAGACCAAGCTGCCCGAGATCGGCCGCATGCTGGAGCCGGCCGAGCAGGCGGGGCTGGACATCTGGATCGTCAGCCACGAGCCGGGCTGGCGCCTGCGCCAGTTCCTGCGCGGCTTCCCGCTGACGCGGGCGCTGCGGATGAAGCTGCGCGACTACAAATTGCTCAACCCCACGCTGGCCTCGCCGTCCTACATGATGGTCAATCACGAGGGCGTGCTGGAAGCGGCCGGCACGATCGGCGACGACAACTGGCTGGACTTGCGCGCGCAGCTCGCCGACAGCGAGGTTGACGATGCCGAGACCGCAGCGGAGGGCGCGCCATGAACTTCGAGCCTCATCTCGAGCGGTTGCGCCTGATTTATCCGGTGCGCCGCCAGGCCGCCGCCGCGATGTTCTTCATGGGCGTGGGCGTGTTGATTCAGCTGGTCTTCCCCAAGGGTGTGGCCTACTTCATCGACCACGTCCAGGAGCTGCGGCTGGAGACCATCTCCGCGCCGGTGATCGGCGTGGGGCTGCTCTGGCTGCTGGTGCAGGCCGCCGCGTCGACGCTGCGCTACTACTATTTTGAACTGGCCGGGCACCTGATCATCAACGGCGTCCGCCGCCGCCTGTTCGATGTGCTGATCAACCAGCCGGTCTCCTTCTTCGACCGCCACCACGTCGGTGAGATCACCAGCCGCCTGAGCGCGGACGTGCAATCGCTGCACCAGTCGCTGACCATGGGCGGGGCCAATGCGCTGCAATCGCTGTTCATGTTCGGCGGCGGCGTGGCGATGCTGCTCTACATCTCGCCGCTGCTGAGCGTGATGCTGCTGGTCTTCGTCCCGGCCAGCCTGTACTTCGGCAAGGTCTCGGGCGCCAGCCACCGCGACTACGCCAAGGCGGTGCAGGCCTGCATGGCCGACAGCAGCCGGGTCGCGCAAGAACACTTCGCCCATGTGCGGCTGGTGCACGCGTTCAACCAGCAGGGCGGGGCGTCGGCCAGCTACGCCGAGGCCTGCCGCCGCCTGCTGGAATTGTCGATGGCCAGTACCCGGCGGCAGTCGGCGTTTCGCGCCGGCCTGTCGGTGCTGGACTTCGGCGCCTTGCTGTGCGCGTTGGGTTTGGGCGCCTACCTGATCGGCAAGCGCGCGCTGTCGGTCGGCGACCTGATGGCGTTCGTGATCTATTCCAACATCGTCACGCAGGCGGCCGGCGCGCTGAGCGAATCCTGGAACATGTGGATGCGCAGCATGGGCGCCACCGACCGCATCTTCGAGATCATGCGCACGCACCGGCCGCCGCCGGCGCCGCGTCCGCAGGCGCCGCTTACCGGCCGGCTCGGCTTCGAGGACGTGGTGTTCAGCTACCCGGAGCGGCCCGGCGTGCGGGCGCTTGACGGCGTCGGCTTCGCCATCGCGGCCGGCGAGAAGGTGGCGCTGGTGGGCGCCTCGGGCGCCGGCAAGTCCACCATCGCCGCGCTGGTGCTGGGGCACTACCAGCCGGACGGCGGGCGCCTGTTGTTCGACGGCTTGCCCGCCGCCGGGCTGGACTTGGCCGCAATCCGGCGCGGCATCGCGGTGGTGGAGCAGGAACCATCGCTGTTCTCGGGCAGCATCGCGGACAATATCGCCTTCGCCGTGCCGGAGCGGACAGTGCCGCTGGACGAGGCGATGGCCGCTGCGCGGCTGGCCCACGCGCATGAGTTCATCCAGGGCTTCCCGCAGGGCTATGACACCGTGGTCGGCGAGCATGGCGTGCAGCTGTCCGGCGGGCAGAAGCAGCGGATCGCGATCGCCCGCGCGTTGTTGCGCGATCCGGCCATCCTGATCCTGGACGAGGCGACCAGCGCGCTGGATGCGTCCAGCGAGCAGCTGGTTCAGGGCGCGCTGGACCGGTTGATGGCCGGGCGCACCACCATCATCATCGCGCACCGCTTTTCCACCATCGCCAAGGCCGACCGCATCCTGGTGCTGGAGCAGGGGAGGCTGGTGCAACAAGGCAGCCACGAGCAGCTGGCGCGGCAGCTGGATGGCGCGTATTTCAGGCTGGTCAAGGATCAGATGTCTGCGGCCAGGCCGGAGGCGCCGGTGCCGGCGTGATGGCGCGGGCGTGCAGCTGGTGGGAGTGGCGAGCTAAGTCTGCGCCGCGCGAGGCAAAAAAAACCGCCCGCCGCGGGGCGCGGTGGGCGGCAAACCACATGACAAGCTTTACGGTGCTACGCGCAGCTGATAGACCGGTATTACGCTGACGCCGCGCATGGTGGCGATTTGAGGCTGGCCCGCGAAATCGGGGCGCGCTTCTTTCGGCAGGTAGATGGGCGCATCGGCGCGCAGCGGCAGGACGGACACGGTCAGCGGCTGGTCGAGCAGGGCGCTGGCTTGGCGCAAACCGAACTGCCATTGATAGCCGCTGTAGTACCAGTCGTCCAGCATGCGCGTGCCCGAGTACAGGCGGCCGATGTCGCCGACGAAGTCGATCTGCAGCAGCGCGTCGTCCAGCCCAAGCAGCTGTTCGCGCGGGACGTTGATCTGCCACGCACCCGCAGCCTTGAAGTTTTCAGGCAGCGGCTGCATTGCGGCTTTCGCCGTGCCACCGATGACGATGGGCGCCGCCTCTTGCGCCGCGCGCGTCGGCGTGACGATGGCCTTCAAGTCGTGAACAGGCAGCTCCGCTTCGGAGGCCTGGAAGATGCCGTCGTTGCCTGCTGCGCGCAGGGAGACGCGCTGCGCGGCCGCAGGCTTGTCCTTGCCGTTGGAAGCCGCCGCTGCCCACGCCGGGCTGGCGGTGCTTGCCTTTGGCTGGCCGCTCAATGCGGGGTACACGGCGAAGCGGAACTTGTTGCTGCCCGCCGAACGCATTTGCAGCGCGCCATCGGCCACGTAGGTCTGCTGGCCGCTCAGGATCAGGCGGCGTTGGCCGCCGAGTTCCGCCACGCTCAGTTGCTGCGATTGTTCCGCCGTCAGCACGACGATGGTCAACGGCCGCTTGCCCTCGCGCTGCACGGTCAGCGCCGCGCCAGCGCCGGGCTGCACGCCGCTCACCAGCGCGCGGCCACCGGACAGCGCGACTTGTGCGCCGCCGTTGGCACGCACCTGCGCCGCGAGTGCCGCGTCGAACGCCAACTCCACCGGCACGCCAGCACTGGCGCCAAACACCGCCACTACGCCAGCCTTGCCCTGGTCGAGCAAGGCCAAAGGCTGCGCCGTCGCGTAGGCGAGGTTGACGCCGTCCAGATCAAGATTCAACGGCCAGATGAAGTAAGCGCCATCGGCGATATCGACCGGCGCGCTTGGCAGCGTGATCGTCTGCCCCGGCAGCTTGACCGAGAACTGCGTGCCCCGCTGCGCCGCCATCGGATACTGGCGCACATGATTGTTCACGAACAGGAAGCCACGATCGCCTTCGCTGCGCACCGCGAAACGCGCCGTCTTCAAATCGTCCGGCGTGGCCGGCGAGGCGTCCGGTTTGCGCACCGTCATCGGCGCCAGCCGCGAACCGAAATCGTGCAGGAACAGATGGAAGGGACGCAGCTTCTCCAGCACCTTGCGCTGCTGGCCGTCCGGCCCGAGCGGAGCCTGGAAGTCGTAGCTGATCATGGTGGTGTCGTTATAGCCGCCGCTGAGCGAACTCTCCTCCATCGACGTGCCGCCCAGGCCAGTCGGATTGCGGCCGCCGTGGAACATGTAGTAGCCCATCAGGTTCACGCCGGAACCCAGCTGCACCGGCAGCATCGACGCGATATCGTCCGCGCTCACCACCGTGCGGCGGCGGTACATGAACGGCAGGCCCGCGCCGTATTCCGCGCCGAGGAAGGGCGTCACATCCTTGTCCGTCTCCGCCGTGCCGGGCGCGTGGGCGGCGGTCTGCGCCCCCAGGTCGCCGCTGACGCGGGTATCGAAACGGAAGGCATAGGTCTCCTTCGGCGGCAGCTCGCTGGTGCTGGTGCCCCAGGGCTCGTCGGGGTAACCGCCGAACACCGGCGTCACTTCGCCGGTGGGATAGATGGTGCCGTCCCAGCCGGTGACGGTGTAGTAGGGCACGTCCATGCCCGCCTTCAGCGCCAGCTTCTTCAGCGCGGCGATGTGCGCCGCACCCTTGCCGGGACCATCGATGTTGTATTCGTTTTCAAGCTGGATGCCGATCACGCGGCCGCCGTCCTTCCACAACTGGCCCTTGAGCTGCGCGCCGATCTGCGCGTACAGCTTCTCCACCAGCGCCATGTACTGCGGATCGTTGGAGCGGGTCGGCATGGCGTTGACCACCCAATCCGGCACGCCGCCGTAGCGCACTTCCGCGTGTGCCCAAGGGCCCACGCGCACCACCACATCCAGTCCGGCCTTGGCGGCCAGCTGCACGAAGCGGCGCAGGTCGCGGTTGCCCTTCCAGTCGAACTGGCCGGCCAGTTCCTCGTGATGGTTCCACATCACGTAGCTGGCGACGATGTCGATGCCGGCCGCCTTCATCTTGCGCAGCTCCGCCTCCCACTGCGAGGCGGGCGTGCGGCTGTAATGGAATTCGCCCATCACCGGCAGCCACGGCGCGCCGTTGCGGGTCAGGTAGCGCGCGTTGGCGCCCAGCCTGTCGCCGTTGGGCGCGACCGAACTGCCCATGCGCAGCGCCGCCGCTTTCGGCGCGGGAGCCGCCGCGCTGGCGTCGATGGACAAGGTATCGGCGCCGGCGACGCCGCCCGCCAGGGCGCCAACAATCAGCGCGGCGCCCGAACGGCGGCTAAACAAAAATGGCATCTCGACCCTTACCACTCGGCGACGCTGCCATCCGCGTGGCGCCATACCGGATTGCGCCAGTCCGGCGCGTTGAGGCTCGCCTCCAGCACGCGCGCCTCGTCCACCACCACGCCCAGGCCAGGCTTGGGCAGCGGCTTCATATAGCCGTCGGTGATCAGGAAGTCTTCCTTGTTGACGACATAGTCCAGCAGTTCGCCGCCCTTGTTGTAGTGGATGCCCATGCTCTGTTCCTGCAGCACGGCGTTGTACGACACGAAGTCCACGGCCAGGCAGGCCGCCAGCGCGACAGGGCCGAGCGGGCAGTGCGGCGCCAGCGTGATGTCGTAGGCTTCCGCCATCGAGGCGATCTTCATGCACTCGGTGATGCCGCCGGCGTGCGACAGGTCCGGCTGCGCGATCGACAGGCCGCCGGCGTGGAACACGTTCTTGAATTCGAAGCGCGAGTACATGCGCTCACCGGCAGCCAGCGGAATCGACGTGGTCGCGGCGAGGCGCGGATAGTATTCGGCTTGCTCGGCCAGCACCGGCTCCTCGACGAACAGAGGGCGATACGGCTCCAGCTCGCGCAGCAGCACCTTGGCCATCGGCGCAGCCACGCGGCCGTGGAAGTCCAGGCCGAATTCGATGCTGTTGCCGAAGGCGGCGCGGATCTCGGCCACGCGCTCGACCGCCTTGTCGACGGCGGCGGCGGTGTCCAGCATGCCCAGTTCCTCGGTGGCGTTCATCTTGAACGTATTGAAGCCGCCTTCGCGCAGCTTGCGGATGTGCTCAATGATGTCGGAAGGACGGTCGCCGCCCACCCAGCTGTACATCTTCATGCGGTCGCGTACCAGGCCGCCCAGCAGCTCGACCACCGGCTTGCCCATGACCTTGCCCTTGATGTCCCACAGCGCCTGGTCGATGCCGGCGATGGCGCTCATCGTGATCGGGCCGCCGCGATAGAAACCGGCGCGGTACATGGTTTGCCACAGGTCGTTGATGCGGGACGGGTCCTGGCCAATCAGATAAGATTCCATTTCCTGTACCGCCGTCTCCACGGTGCGCGCGCGGCCTTCGATGACCGGTTCGCCCCAGCCGACGACGCCTTCATCGGTTTCGATCTTGAGCAGCATCCAGCGCGGTGGTACACGGTAGGTCGTCAGTTTGATGATTTTCATAGGAGAGAGAGGGTAAGTTCAGGAACAGTGCTCAGTCTAAGCCTGCCCGCTAGACTGGAAATATGATTAATTCGTAAGTAGGCATATCATTATCGGATAGCTTCCCGGGTGTTGCCCAGCTATCCGATATCAGCATGGCAGGCGCCGATTTATTCATATCTGCGGCGGCGGCGGCCCGCTTAGACTGGGGCGGTCACGTCATCCATCCGGAGCCCCCGCAGCATGAGTCCAACCAGTACGTCCACCGCTTCCACGACCGGCATCCTGCTGGCGCTCGCCGGCCAGGCCGGCGGCGCGCTGCGCTGGGACCCGCAGGCCGCCTGCTGGCGCTGGCCGGACCCGCAAGGCGGGCAGTTGTACGCCTGGCCGCAGCACGACGGCAAGGCTGCCGGCGCGCGCCTGCTGGAGAATGCCGGCGTGATCGCCTGCTGCCGCTCCGGGCGCATCCTGCTCGGCCAGGGCAAGCGCCTGGGCATGGTGGAGCTGATACCCGCCGGGCAGCTCGGCCGCCCGCTGCAGGCGCAGGTGCTGGCGACCATCGACGCCGCCGAGGCGCGCACCGTCATCAGCGACGGCTGCACCGACCGCCACGGGAATTTCGTCTTCGGCACCGCCAATACCGGCGCCGACCAGCGGCCGATCGGTAGCTTCTATCAATATTCGACGCGCCACGGGCTGCGCCGCCTGGCCTTGCCGGTGGTGGTCACGGCGCGCAGCATCGCCTTCAGCGTGGACGGCACGCGCATGTACTTCGCCGACGCGGCCCGGGGCGGCATCATGCAATGCCGCTACGACGCGGAGCGCGCCAAGGTGGGCGAGATCCGCGAGTTCGCGCAGGCGCCCGAACGGGGCGCCGCCACCGTCGACAGCGCCGGCATGCTGTGGAGCGTGCAGGACGGGGGAGTGGTGCAGTACGGCGTCGACGGCCAGCTGCGCCGCCGGATCGCGCTGGAGCAGGAGCAGCCGTCCGGCATGGCCTTTGGCGGTGTCGATACGCGCCAGTTGCTGCTGCTGGGCGTGCGCGGCGGGCTGTATGGCCTGCCGCCCGCCCTGGCCGAGGAGCTGGCGCCGGGCGTGGCCGATACCCCCTTCGACGACGGCCCGGCCGCCGTCGCCGATTCCCAACGCCGGCGCCAGGGTGATTGACGCTGCAACGGCGCGCCCTTATGATGGGCGATCCAGAAAATCACCCCTATGACCGATTCAAGCTCCGACCGCTTCGTCCGCTCCCACCTGAAAACCCGGCATTTGGTGCTGCTGGTCGAATTAGGCCGGCACGGATCGATCGCGCACGCGGCGCAGGCGGCCAACTTGACCCAGCCTGGCGCGTCCAAGTTATTGGGCGAGCTGGAACACGCGCTGGGCGTGCAATTGTTCGAGCGCCTGTCGCGCGGCGTCGCCCCCACTTGGTACGGCAAAGTGCTGATACGGCGCGCCGGCGCCGCGCTGGCGGAGATGGACGCGGCCCACCAGGAGGTGATGGAGCTGCTGTCCGGCCTTCGTGGGCGGGTGGGCATCGGCACCGTGCTGGCGCCGGCCACCGGCCTGGTGCCGAAGGCGATCAACCTGCTCAAGGAGCGCCACTCGCGGGTGCACGTCGCGGTCAGCATGTCGACCAGCAAAGCGCTGGTCGAGCGCCTGCGCGGCGGCGAGCTGGATCTGGTGGTGGGCCGCATCCTCGACACGGCGGCCGCCGACGAACTCAATTTCGAACCGCTGACCGACGAGCCGCACCTGCTGATTGCGCGCGCCGGCCATCCGCTGGCCAGCCGCACCGACCTGCGGCTGGAGGACCTGATGGAGCAGTGCTGGATACTGCCTCCTGCCGGCAGCATCCTGCGCGACCGCCTGACCGCACTGTTCCTCTCGCATGGCCTGGAGCAGCCGGCGGAAACCGTCGAGACGCTCGACCTGCCGGTCGTCGCTAGCCTCCTCATGAGCAACGACATGATCGTCGCGCTGCCGTCCGACGCCGTGCAACCGTATCTGGAAGCTGGCCTGATGACGATACTGCCGTTCGACCTGGGCGTGAGCATGGATTCGTTCGGCATTGTGACGCGCAAGCGACACCAGCTCTCGCCTGGCGCCGACGCCATGCTGCTCGCGCTGCGCGACGCCGCGGCCAGCATCTACCCTCACTATCGCCCGCCCGCGTAAGCGTGCTCAAGCGTGATATACGAACTTCGTATGGCCCGCGCTGAATAAGCTATTGGAAGTGCTTCTTTCGTTTCGCTAGCATCCAGTTATTCGTCCGAGTGGTAACCAGAGACGAAACCTATACAACACTGGAGATGCACATGAAGCACAAGAAATTGAGCTGGCTGATCGCCACGCTCTTTACGTCCCCTTTGCTGGTCCAACAGGCATTTGCGCAGGAAGCCGCAGGCGATATCCAGCAAGTGAACGTGACCGGCATCCGCGCCTCGGTGCGCAACGCGCTGGCCGCCAAGGAAGCTTCGAACAGCATCGTAGAAGTCATCGCGTCGGAAGACATCGGCAAACTGCCCGACACCACCATCGCCGAATCGCTGGCGCGCCTGCCGGGCATGTCGTCCGGCCTCGATCGCGGCAACGCCAGCCAGATCGTCGCGCGCGGCATGGGCCCTCGCTTCATCGGCGCCACGCTGAACGGCCGCGAGCTGGCCTCGTCGGAACCCAACCGCGCCGTGCGTTTCGAGCAGTTCCCATCGGAGTCGCTGAGCGGCGCCACCATCTACAAGACGCAGAACGCCGAGCTGGCGGAGGGCGGCATCGCCACCTCCATCGACCTGCAAACCGTCTCGCCGCTTAAGTACTCGGGCCGCCAGGTGTCGCTGAAGGCGGACGCGCTGTACTACGCGCTGGCCAAGGACATCGGCGGCGCCGACAAGACCGCGCCGCGCATCGGTGGTGTCTACATCGACCAGTTCAACAACAAGACGCTGGGCTTGGCGCTGGCCTTCAGCTACCAGGACCAGCCTTCGGTGCAGAAGAATATCCGTCACTGGGGCTTCAACGAGGACCACTCGGCTGACCTGAACGGCGACGGCAAGGTGGACAAGACGCCATGGGGCTTCCAGGACGACGTCCGTCACGGCAAGGACAAGCGCTCCAGCGTGCTGGCCAAGGCCGAGTGGAAGCCGAACAAGGATGTGCTGATCACCGCCGACAGCTACTACGCCAAGACCGCGATCGACGAGTCGCAACTGCAGCACTGGACCGGGGACATGGGCAACTGGGACGGCGGCAACTCCGGCAACTTCAGCAACCTCGATATCCGCAACGGCTATGTGGCCGGCGGCACCGTCAAATGGGTCAACGTCATCAACAACGACGCCCGCTGGATCCAGGACAACAGCGTCGCCGCCAGCGGCTTGAACGCCAAGTTCAACGTCGGCGACTGGAAGGTGGAGTCGGACCTGTCGACCTCGCACGCGATGCGCGCCAGCCAGTGGCGCGACCTGCGCCAGACGTCGAAAAACAGTACCACCATCAACTGGTCCTTCACGGGCGACAAGCGCCAGAGCTACGACTTCGGTGGCCTGGACACCGGCAACCCGGCCAACTTCGGCGCGCCCACGCTGTATGTCGACACCGACGGCCATGTCAAGGACCTGCTGAACGCCGTGTCGTTGAGCGCCTCGCGCCCGATCGAGAACAGCATCGTCAGCCGCCTGAAGGTCGGCGTGCGCGCCACCGACCGCGAGAAGAGCTATCGCCAGACCACCTGGCAGCTGAATTCGACGGCGGCGATTCCCGACTCGGCCTACGAGACCGTCAACGTCAGCGGCTTCCCTTCGTATATCGCGTTGAAGGACTTCGGTGCCTCGACCGCCGCCGCCTTCGGCCCCAACGCCTTTAATCCCGACGGCCAGGTACGGCAGGACTGGCAGATCCGGAACGACGCATTGTCCGGCTGGAAGGTCAAGGAGCGCAGCACCTCGGCCTTCGTGCAGGGTGACCTGGACGGCGAAGCCTTCGGCAAGACCTATCGCGGCAACGTCGGCGTGCGCCTGGTGCACACCACGCAGACCGGCTACGGCGCGCAGTCTCTGAACGGCGCGGCGCCGACCGCGGTGGAAGGCGGCACCTCGTACAACGAGATCCTGCCTAGCCTGAACCTGATCTTCAACATGGACGAGGCGCAGGAACGCCAGGTGCGCTTCAGCGTGGCGCGCGCCATGTCGCGCGCGCCGCTGGACGAGATGCGCGCTTCGCGCAACCTGAACGTGGTATCGGATTCCACCCAGCCGGTCACCGGCAGCGCCGGCAATCCGGAACTGAAGCCGATGATGGCCAACCAGGTCGACCTGGCTTACCAGTGGTACTTCAGCAAAGGCTCGCTGCTGTCGGCCGGCGCGTTCTACAAAAAGGTATCGCGCTACATCGCCATCACCAGCGACACCACCACCGTCAACGGCCGTCCAGCCACCATCACCCGTTCGGTCAACGGCGACGGCGGCGACATCCGTGGCGTGGAGCTGGTGTACCAGCAGGCCTTCACCTCGCTGCCGGCGCCGTTCGATGGCCTGGGCATCGCCAGCAACTACGCCTACACCACCAGCAACATCCATGAGAAAACGCCAAGCGTAAATCCTTATCCGATCGAAGGTCTGATGAAGAGCAACGGCGGCGTGACGCTGTGGTACGAGAAGGCCGGCTACGAGGCGCGCATCTCGGCCAACTACCACAGTGCCTTCGTGCGTAATCCAACCTGGGGCGCCGGCCAGTTGATCATGAACGAAGCCGAAACCTACCTGACGCTGAACCTGGCCAAGCAGCTGACGCCGAACGTGCAACTGCGCTTCGGCATCGACAACCTGACCAACCAGAAGGCCGTCTACACCAGCGCGAACATCCCGGTACAACAGGAGGTCACCGAATTCGGCCGCCGCTTCAACCTGGGCCTGTCGTTCAAGATGTAATCTGTTTTTTGTCGTGGCTTTAACGGGGCGGCGCGTGATGGCGCTGCTCCGTTTTTTTCATCAAGGGGGCGCGAATTGAAATCGACCATATTCAACTGGCGGCGGCTGTGTTCCGCCGTTCTTCTGCTGACGGCCTGCGTGGCCGCTCATGCTGTTCCTGCCGCATCGGCCGGGCGCGAGCGCCTGTCGCTGGACCGCGGCTGGCTGTTCCACCTGGGCGACATCGTCCAGCCGCCGATCAAGGGGCACGGCGAATCCTACGGCAACGCCAAGGCGGGCAATGCCGCCGGCGCGGCCGGCACCGAATACGACGATTCAGATTGGCGCCACCTGGACCTGCCGCATGACTGGGCGGTGGAAGGTCCGTTCGACCCCAACGCCAACGTCGCGCAGGGCTATCGTCCGCGCGGCATCGGCTGGTACCGGCGCTACCTGCGCGTGGACGCCGCCGACCGTGGCCGCCATTTCGAACTGCAGTTCGACGCCATCGCCACCCACGCCACCGTGTGGGTGAACGGGAACGTGGTGAACCGCAACTGGTCCGGCTACAACTCCAGCTATATCGACATCACCCCATACCTGCGCTACGGCGACGCAATGAACACCATCGCCATCCGCGCCGACGCCGAAGCCATGGAAGGCTGGTGGTACGAGGGCGCGGGCATGTATCGCCACGCGTGGCTGGTCAAGCGCGATCCGGTGCATGTCGTCACCGATGGCGTGCACGCGACGCCGCGCCTGGACAAGAACAATCAATGGACCATTCCGGTCGAGGTCACGCTGAACAACAGCGGCAAGCAGGCCAGCGGCGTGACGGTGGAGGTGGCCGTGTTCGACCCGTCCGGCAAGCAGGTGGCGCGCCAGAGCGCCGCCGCCCGCATCGGCGCGCTGGACACGAACACGGTGAAGGTACCGGTGGCCGTCGCCAAGCCGGCACTGTGGTCGCTGGAGAAAACCAATCTGTATCGCGTGACCACCCGCGTTCTGCAGGACGGCAAGGCGCTGGATGAAGTGTCGCTGCATACCGGCTTCCGCACCATCCGCTTCGATGCGGCGCAGGGCTTCTTCCTCAACGGCATGCATGTGAAGCTGCAGGGCGTGTGCATCCACCAGGACCATGCCGGCGTCGGCGTGGCCGTGCCGGATTCGGTGTGGGAGTACCGCCTGCGCAGGCTGAAGGAACTGGGCGTGAACGCGATCCGCTTCTCGCACAACGCCCCGGCGGCCGAGGTGCTGGACCTGGTCGACCGCATGGGCTTCGTGGTCATGGACGAGAACCGCAACTTCAATCCATCGCCGGACTACATGAAGCAGCTGGAGTGGATGATCAAGCGTGATCGCCATCATCCGGGCGTGGTCCTGTGGTCGGTGTTTAACGAGGAGCCGGAGCAGGCCACCGAAGTGGGCTACGAAATGGTGCGCCGCATGTCGGCCGTGGTCAAGTCGCTGGACGACACCCGCCCCGTTACGGCGGCGATGAACGGCGGCTTCCTGACGGAGCTGAACGTGTCGCATGCGGTGGACGTGGTGGGCGCCAACTACCAGGTGCCGGACTACGACCGCTATCACAAGGCCTATCCGAACAAGCCCTTCACCAGCTCCGAGGACACCTCGGCCTACATGACGCGCGGCGAGTTCAAGACCGTCCGCGAGAAGAACCTGATCGCCAGCTACGACGACGATGCGGCGGAGTGGGGCAACACCCACCGCGACGCCTGGCAGGCGATCGCCACGCGCCCATACGTGGCGGGCGGTTTCGTCTGGACCGGCTTCGATTACCGCGGCGAGCCGACGCCCAACGAGTGGCCTTCGGTCAGCTCGGTGTTCGGCATCATGGACCTGAACGGCTTCCCGAAGAACGCCTACTACATCCACCAGGTACAGTGGATCAAGGACCGTCCGCTGATCCACATCGCGCCGCACTGGAACTGGAGCGGCAGCGAGGGCAAGGACATCCGCGTGATGGTGATGGCCAATGTGGAACGCGTGCAGCTGCTGCTGAACGGCCGCGTGCTGGGCGAGCAGAAGGTGGACCCGTACCGCATGAACAGCTTCAACGTCGCCTACGCGCCCGGCAAGCTGGAAGCGATCGGCTACAACGGCGGCAAGGAAGTCGCGCGCACCTCGGTGGAAACCACCGGCGCCGCCGTCGCGCTGGAGCTGGTGCCGGACCGCGCGCAGCTGGCCGGCGATGGCCGCGACGCCATGCCGATCACCGTGCGCGCGCTGGACGCGCAAGGCCGCGCCGTGCCGCTGGCCGACGCTCAGGTGACGTTCGCGGTCACGGGCGGCGGCCGCTCCATCGGCCACGGCAACGGTGATCCGAATTCGCACGAGGACGAGAAGGGCGCCACGCGCCGCCTGTTCAACGGCCTGGCGCAGCTGATCGTGCAGACCAACTACGCCAGCACGGACGCGGTCAGCGTGACCGCCACCGCGCCCGGCCTGGCGCCGGCGCACATCAGCATCCCGGTCAAGGCCACGCCCGCGCAACCCTACGTGGCGCAGGCCGAGGCGCCGCTGACCTTCGTGCGCGGCTGGCGCATCGCGCCGGATAGCGCCCAGCGTCCCGACCCCAACCAGCAACTGGCCAGCTTCGACATGAACACCTGGGGCTGGGGATCGCCGCCGATGATCGCGCCGGCCGCCGCGAAGTATCACCTGTACCGCTCCAGCTTCACGCCCCGCAGGAACCTGGCCGACGGCAGCGGCGTGCTGCATTTCGCGGGCATACGCGGCAAGGCGGAGTTCTGGCTGAACGGCCAGCTGGCCGGCAAGAAGGACAGCTACGCGCTGGAGGCGTTCGAACTGCCGCTGCCGGCCGGCGCCGGCAAGCGCGAGATCAATGTCATCGTCGAGGCGGAGCCGGGCCAGGCCAGTGGCATCGAGGGCTATGTGAGCATTACGCCACGCTTGCTGGCAAAGTAGCAATTTCCAACAAGGCGTTGACAGTGAGGAAATAAATCGCGCGCTTGCCCGCCAAATATGCGGGCGGCGCGCGCGATTCGGTTGACGGCGTTCCGCGCGCTGCCTATAGTGGCGGGATGATCCCAGATTTCCAAGAACTATCCGACAAAATCGACCGGTTGGCCGAGATGACCCACGCCCTGCGCAGGGAAAATACAGAACTGCGCCAAGGCAATGCCGCCCTGGTGGTGGAGAACATCGGCTATCGGCGCCAGCTGGCCGAGGCGGCCGCCCGCGTCCAGGCTTTGTTGGAAAAAATCCCCGCGCTCGACGGCGCCGCCGACGAAGAACAACAGCCTGAAAACGAGGACGCACGATGATACAGCTGGATGTGACCATCATGGGTTCGCCGTACCGGCTGGTCGTCAAGGAAGGCGAGGAGCGCGCGCTGCGCGAGGCCGCCGCTTTCCTCGATAAAAAGATGACGGCCATTCGCGACGCCGGCAAGATCAAGGGCAACGACCGCATCGCCGTGATGGCGGCGCTGGGCATGGCGGCGGAATTCCTGTCGGTGAAGTCCCCGGTGGGACCGTTGTCGGACATGTCGATGCTGGAAGTGCAAACGCGGATCAGCGCCATGCACAAAGTGCTCGATAGCGCGCTGACGCCACAAGAAACCCTGTTTTAATTCGCTAAACTCCTTCCTTTGCGGCGGACAAGAGAGTAAACTTCGTCTCACCCTGCGGTGTTCGCGATTGCCATATATTCCTTGAACCATTTATGTGCACCGGTTGCGGAATTTTGTTCGATGGGCGTGAGCGTCGCTAGTCCGATGAACCCGAAATTGAACTAACTGTGACCACCTTGAACCGTTTGGTTCGGGATGCCGGCAAAGACGGCACAGGCGGGGCCTCATTATTAAAGAAGCGGTTGCAAGCATGTGAGTGCGCAGCCGCTTTTTTTCGTCTGGACGTTTTTGTTGGGAGCCGCCCATGCAATATTGGTTGATGAAGTCCGAGCCTGATGAAGTGAGCATCGATGACGTGATGGCGTCGCCGGCGCAGACCACGCCGTGGTTCGGCGTGCGCAACTACCAGGCGCGCAACTTCATGCGCGACGGCATGCAGGATGGCGATGGTGTGCTGTTCTACCATTCCAGCTGTCCAGAGCCAGGCATCGCCGGCCTGGCGCGGGTGGTGGGCGGCCCGTATCCGGACGCCACGCAGTTCGACAAGGACAGCAAATACTACGATCCCAAGGCCACGCCCGAGCAGCCGCGCTGGATTTCGATTGACGTGCAAGGCACGCAGAAAACCCGGCTGCTGCCGCTGGCCGAGATGCGCACCATACCGGCGCTGGAGGACATGGCGGTGCTGCAAAAAGGCAGCCGCCTGTCGATCACGCCGGTGACGGCCGCGCAGTGGAACGCCATCGTCAAGCTGCTGAAAAAGAGCGGCTGATGGACCTGGGCCTGGTGCTGATCCTGCTGTTGATGGGCGCCGTGGGCGGCTTCATGGCGGGCTTGCTGGGCATAGGCGGCGGCATGATACTGGTGCCGTTCATTACGCTGATCTTCAGCGCCCAGGGGTTTCCGGAGGAGGCGATCATCCACATGGCGGTGGCCACTTCGCTGGGCGTGATCCTGTTCACATCGATGTCGTCGGTGCGCGCGCACCACCGGCATGGCGCGGTGCTATGGCCGGTGGCGCTGCTGCTGGCGCCCGGTATTTTGCTGGGCGCGTGGTGCGGCCCTTGGATCGCCAAGCAAATGAGTTCGGCGGGACAGGCGCTGTTGTTCAGCATCTTCCTGACCTTCTCCGCGACGCAGATGCTGCTCGCCAAAAAAGCCGCGCCGGCCGACGGCGTCGCGCAGCGCGGCCTGCCGGGCAACGCCGCCATGTTCGGCGCCGGCGGTGTGATTGGTTTGGTGGCGGGGCTGGTGGGCGCGGGCGGCGGCTTCCTGTCGATCCCGTTCATGACCTGGCGTAACGTCAAGATCCACAACGCCGTCGCCACCAGCGCCGCGTTGGGATTTCCGATCGCGCTGGCCGGCACGCTGTCGAACATCTACTACGGCTGGAATACGCCGGACCTGCCACGTTATTCACTCGGCTTCGTCTACATGCCGGCGTTATTGGTGATCGCCGCGGCCAGCGTCACGCTGGCGCCGCTGGGCGCCCGCACCGCGCACAAGCTGCCGGTGCAGACCCTGCGAAAAATCTTCGCCATCGTGCTGTACTGCCTCGCCGCCTACATGCTGCGCAAGGCCATTGGGACTTAGATGGGCGCGCGGCCTTTCTGTTTGACTTTGTAGGCCCACACCAGCATGGCTGCCGCGCCGACGATCATCGGCAGCGACAGCACCTGGCCGGAGGTGATCGGCATGCCGAGCACGGTGGTTTCCCAGTCCGGCGTGCGGAAGTATTCGGTGAAGAAGCGCGCGCAGCCATACAGCAGCGTGTACATCGCGCCCACCGCCAGCCGTGGCCGCTCCTTGCGCGAGAACAGCCACAGGATGACGAACACCAGCAGACCGTCGATCAGCAGCTGGTAGATCGGCGACGGATGGCGCAGGCCCTCCAGGAACACGGGATTCGGATGCAGCGGATAGGCGTTGTTCGGCCACAGCATCGCCCACGGCAGCGATTGATCGGCGACCACGCGCCCCGGCAGCTCGGCGTTGATGAAGTTGCCCAGCCGGCCGGCGGCGTAACCCAGCGGCACCAGCGGCGCGATGAAGTCGTACACGTCCAGCAGGTTGCGCCCGCTCTTGCGCGCCCACACCGCCATCGCGATCAGCACGCCGAGGAAGCCGCCGTGGAAGGACATGCCGCCGTGCCAGACCTTGAAGATCTCGATCGGATCGGAGAAGTACTTGACCGGCTCGTAGAACAGCACCTCGCCCATGCGCCCGCCGATGATCACGCCCAGCATGCCGTAGAACAGCATGTCGTCCAGGTCCTCCTTCCTCCATCGCTGCGCAGCGATGTGCGGCTGCTTGATGCGCACCCGTCCCAGCGTGATGAACAGGGCGAAGGCGAGGACATACATCAAGCCGTACCAGTGGATCGCCACCGGCCCCAGTTGCAGGGCGATCGGATCGGGCATCGGGTGTATCAGCATAGGGTGTTCTTTCTTAATAATTCCAAAAAGCCGCGCAGCACCGGCGAGGCGTTGTCGCGCCGCCAGGCCAGGCCGGTTTCGACCAGCGGGGTGGCGTCGCGCAGCGCCCGGTATTCTACCCCGGGCCGCATCAGGTTGGACACGGACTGCGGCACCAGCGCCATCCCCATCCCGGCCGACACCAGGCTGACGATGGTTTGCATCTGGATCGCCTGCTGGCCGATTTCCGGCGTGATGCCGGCCTCGCGGAACACCGACAGGATGGCGTCATACAGGGCCGGGGAGATCGCGCGCGGGAAGACGATCAACGGCAGCTTCGGCAAGGAGGCCAATGCCAGCTTGCCTTGCTTCTTCAGCAGGCCGGCCGGCAGGGCCAGCACCAGCGGCTCGCTCAGCACCGGCAGATAGTCCAGTTCCAGCCCGGCCTTGTCCGGCAGCGGCGGGATCAGCAGGCCGGCGTCGATGCGGTTGTGCAGCAGGTCGTCCAGCTGCAGGTCGGACGTGGCTTCCTGCAGCGTGATCTGCACCTGCGGATAGGCGGCGCGGTAGGCGCGCAGGAAGGGCGGCAGCACGCTGTAGTCGGCCGAGGAGACGAAGGCCAGCGTCAGCCGCCCGACCTCGCCTGCGGCGGCGCGCTGCACCAGCTGCGGCAGTTCCAGCGACTGCGCCAGCATGCGGCGCGCTTCCGGCAGCAGCGCCAGCCCGGCCGGCGTCAGCGCCACGCCGCGCCGGTTGCGCTCGAACAGCGCGGCGCCCAGCAGCTCCTCCAGCGCCTGGATGGTTTGCGACAGCGGCGGCTGCGTCATGTGCAGCCGCAGCGCCGCCTTGCCGAAGTGGAGTTCCTCGGCGACGGTGACGAAATAGCGTAGCTGACGCAGTTCCAGGTTCATATTGTTTACTATTGAAATTTGTATCGGTGATATTTTATACGACTCACAGGGCCGCAAATACTATATTTGACACTGCGGCAGGGCCAAGGCAATCTCTCATACTAAGCCAGCGGTCTTAAGCCCGCCTTTATCATTGGAGATCCATCATGCCGCAATACCGTTCCCGCACCACCACCCACGGCCGCAACATGGCCGGCGCCCGCGCCCTGTGGCGCGCCACCGGCATGAAGGACGGCGATTTCGACAAGCCTATCGTCGCCGTGGTGAACTCGTTCACGCAGTTCGTGCCGGGCCATGTGCACCTGAAGGACCTGGGCCAGCTGGTGGCGCGCGAGATCGAGAAGGCCGGCGGCGTGGCCAAGGAATTCAACACCATCGCGGTCGATGACGGCATCGCCATGGGCCACGGCGGCATGCTGTACTCGCTGCCGTCGCGCGACCTGATCGCCGACTCGGTCGAGTACATGGTCAACGCCCACTGTGCCGATGCGATGGTCTGCATCTCCAACTGCGACAAGATCACGCCGGGCATGTTGATGGCCGCGATGCGCATCAATATTCCGGTGGTGTTCATCTCCGGCGGCCCGATGGAAGCGGGCAAGGTGCTGAAGGTGGTCGACGGCAAACAGAAGATCATCAAGCTCGATCTGGTCGATGCGATGATCAAGGCCGGCGATCAAACGGTCAGCGATGCCGACGTGGCCGAGATCGAGCGTTCCGCCTGCCCCACCTGCGGTTCGTGCTCGGGCATGTTCACCGCGAACTCGATGAACTGCCTGACCGAGGCGCTGGGCCTGGCGTTGCCGGGCAACGGCACCATCGTCGCCACCCACTCCGACCGCGAGCAGCTGTTCCTGCGCGCCGGCCGCCTGATCGTCGAACTGGCCAAGCGCCACTACGAGCAGGATGACTACTCCGTGCTGCCGCGCTCCATCGCCACCAAGGCCGCGTTTGAAAACGCGATGGCGCTGGATGTGTCGATGGGCGGTTCCACCAACACCGTGCTGCACCTGCTGGCCGCCGCGCACGAGGCTGGCGTGGACTTCGACATGAAGGACATCGACCGCATCTCGCGCAAAGTGCCTTGCCTGTGCAAGGTCGCGCCGATGACCGACAAATTCCACATCGAGGACGTGCACCGCGCCGGCGGCATCGTGGCGATCCTGGGCGAGCTGGCGCGCGCAGGCCTGCTCGACACCTCGCTGCCGACCATCCACGCGCCAACGCTGGGCGATGCCATCGAACGCAACGACATCACGCGCACCGACGATCCGGCCGTGCAGCAGCTGTTCCGCGCGGCGCCGGGCGGCGTGCCGACGCAGGTGGCGTTCTCGCAATCGGAACGCTACGGCGCACTCGACACCGACCGCAGCACCGGCTGCATCCGCGACAAGGCGCACGCCTATTCGCAGGACGGCGGCCTGGCTGTCTTGTACGGCAACCTGGCGGAGAACGGCTGCATCGTGAAGACAGCCGGCGTTGACGAAAGCATCTTGAAATTCAGCGGCAAGGCGCGCGTGTTCGAGAGCCAGGACGCGGCGGTTGAAGGCATCCTTGGCGATACGGTGCATGAAGGCGATGTGGTCATCATCCGCTACGAAGGTCCGAAGGGCGGCCCTGGCATGCAGGAGATGCTGTACCCGACGTCGTACATCAAGTCCAAAGGTTTGGGCAAGGCATGCGCGCTGCTGACGGACGGCCGCTTCTCGGGCGGTTCCTCGGGACTGGTGATCGGCCATGCGTCGCCGGAAGCGGCGGAGGGCGGCGCCATCGGCCTGGTGGAAGAGGGCGACATGATCGATATCGATATTCCGAACCGCACCATCAGCCTGCGCATCAGCGATGCGGATCTCGCGGCGCGCCGCGCGGCGATGGAGGCCAAGGGCAGCGATGCGTGGAAGCCGGTCAACCGCGAGCGTTATGTGTCGCAGGCATTGCAAGCCTACGCGGCGCTGACCACATCGGCCGACCGTGGCGCCGTGCGCGATCTGTCGCAGATCAAGCGCTAAGCCGGCGCGGGCTTGCCCGCCGTACGCCCGATTCGCCCGCTCCGCCCGGAGCGGGCGTTTTCATTTCTTGTCGAAATTCTGCTTCACGCGCGCCTTGCGGCGCTTTTCGTCTTCGTCGTGGGCCTTGCGCTTGTCCAGCCCCAGCATCGGCTCCAAGAACTCGAACCACACGAAAGCGAACACCATCAGCCCGATTATCCACCACCAGGACAGCAGGGCGAACTTCCACACTTCAAAATAGCGCAGCCCGCACAGGGCGATGATCACCAATATCATGGGCATGATGTGTTCCTCCGGTTACCTCATCTTACAAAGAAAATGGCTTTGCGGGCAGCAATATTCTATTATCGGTCAACGAGGATATAAGCTATGGCGTTTAATGTTCCATAGCAAAACACGGTAGAATTGTTGGCAGAATTGAGTAGTACTTACCTGGAGAAGACAATGAAACGTAATTTGATGATGGTTGGTATGGTAGTCGCCTCGGCATTCGCATCGCAAGCCGCAATGGCGGACGCGGGCATGGACTTGGCAAAAGCGAAGAATTGCCTGGCTTGCCACGCTGTGAGCACCAAGCTGGTTGGCCCTGCCTACAAGGATGTCGCCGCCAAATACGCCGGCCAGAAAGACGCTGAAGCCAAGCTGGTCACCAAAGTGATGAAGGGCGGCTCCGGCACTTGGGGCGCGATCCCGATGCCAGCCAATCCGCAGGTCAGCGATGCCGAAGCCAAGACCCTGGTGAAATGGGTGCTGGCGCAGAAGTAATCCGCGCCGCAGTGGTATAAAAAAACGCGCCTTTGGCGCGTTTTTTGTTGGTTCAATTCAAACTTATTTGATGACCGAGGTAATGGTCTTGGTGCCGTTGTTGTAGTTATACAGCGTCAGCGAACCATCCTTGATGTCACCCTTCGGATCGAACTCGATCAGGCCGGTCACGCCCTGATACTTGATCTTCTGCAGGAACGGCAGGTACTTGGCGGGCTCAGCCGAGTTAGCCGCCTGCATTGCCGCGGCCATCGTCATCACCGAGTCGTACACGTATGGCGCGTACAGCTGCACGTCCATGTTGTACTTCTTCTTGTAGCGGGCGTGGAAGTCGTCCATGTTCTTCTGCAGCTCAGGCGGCACGCCGCCGGCTTCCGCGCAGGTGACAACCTTGACCGCGTCCGCGCCGGCCAGCTTAGGCAGCGATTCGGTGCACAGGCCGTCGCCGCCCATATATTTGGCCTGGATGCCCAGCGCCTTCATCTGGCGCAGCAGCGGGCCGCCCACCGAGTCCATGCCGCCGAAGAAGATCAGGTCCGGATTCTTGCCCTTGATGGTGGTCAGGATGGCGTTGAAGTCGGTGGCCTTGTCGGTGGTGAATTCCTTGCCGACGATTTGCACGCCCGGCAGCGCCTTCTTCGCGCCCTTGATGAACTCTTCCGCCACGCCCTGGCCGTAGGCCGTGCGGTCGTCGATGACGGCGATCTTCTTCACGCCCATCTTGCCGACCGCGTAGCTGCCCAGCGTGCCGCCCAGCTTGGCGTCATTGGCGACCACGCGGAACGCCGAGTTGAAGCCCTGCTGCGTGTATTTGGTCTGGGTGGTGGCTGGCGAAATTTCCGGGATGCCGGCGTCGTAGTAGATCTTCGAGGCGGGGATGGTGGTGCCCGAATTCAGGTGGCCGATCACGCCGTTGACTTTGGCATCGACCAGCTTCTGCGCGACCGCCGTGCCTTGTTTCGGATCGCCGCCGTCGTCTTCCAGCACGAGCACGAACTTGACCGGCTTGCCGCCGATCTTGATGCCTTTGGCGTTCAATTCTTCGACGGCCATCTTGGCGCCGTTTTCATTGTCCTTGCCCAGGTGCGCGGATGGACCGGAGACCGGCGCGACGTGGCCGATCTTGATCACTTCTTGCGCACCGGCGCTGCCAGCGAAAGCCAGGGCGATGGCGAGTGGAATGAACTTGGTCTTGAACAGCATATGCATTCTCCAATGGTTGAATAAGCGACGGTGTCTCGCGGGCGCCGCAGAATTTTTTCTGCAAGGCCAAAAGGTACAACAAATTATTCTTATCGCAAAGGGAGTTTCGCAGGGTTTCGCACTTTGGCGTGGCGTTTCCCGGTTTTGAGGCGGCGGCGCGGGCGGATTTCCCGGTTTTGATACGTTTGCGCACTGGAGGAGTGCGGTCCGCGCAACGGTTGGGCGCGGACCGGGGGAGAGGGTTACTTCTTCTGGGCTTGCAGGTGCGTGAGTTCCTGCGAGACGGCGCGGGCGACAATTTTTTCTATCGTGTCGTGCAGGCCGATACGGATTTCGTTGGTCAGGCCGTGCAGGGCATGGGTCAGCACTTCGGCCATGCTGTCCTTGATGCGCTGCTCCAGCACGAAGTCCACGCGCGACTGCAACTGGTGCATGATGCGCTCGGACAGGCGATGCTCCATCATCGCCCATTCCGCGTCGCTCCAGTTGTCGATGGCGTCGGCTTCCAGCTGCGCGGCCATTTCAGCGCGCTGGGACAGCGTCGAACGGATACCGGAAGCGGCCTCGCCGGGCAGCAGTTCATCGCCCAGCGGCTCGGCCTTCAGGACTTCCGTCAAAACAGGGATACTGGCGTCAAACGATTGGGCTTGGCTCATGATTTTCCTGTGACAAAGTGGGTAAGTGGATAGTCTTGCTGCTTGTATGCGACATAGCGCTTGCGGCCTGCGGCCGCATCATCCTCATCGGAGGAAATTACTTCGATCATGCGCTCGAATTGCGCGACCCCGGAAGGCGCGCGGCGCGACAAATTTACCAATAATTCTTTGTGTGGTAATTCTGCCTCATCGTTGTCCGTGAGTATGATCGGCGTGTGCGCCGCAAGCGCGTCGCCGGCCAGCACGTGGGGCAGGAAGTCGGTGGCGGAAAATGTCCACATCGCCGCGTTAAGTTCCGCCAGCTGTGCGGCATCGTCTGCCATCAGCACCACGCGCTTGTTCGCGCCCCAGGCCTTGCGCACGAGGCGGCAGGCATAGGCGATTTTGTCCGGCACGTTGGTGTGGAAATCGATGCGTGTCATAGCTGTTTTGATCTGTTCTGTAGAGGGGAAGTGCATGCAGCGCGATGCTGCGTGATTCCAGTTTATGCGAAAATTATTTTTGGCGCTGGCATCGATGTTGCTACCGAACGCCGATTTTAGAACTGGAAGCCGGGCGGCGCATTGACTGGCGGCAGGGGCTTGGCGGGCTGCTCCACTGGGCGCACCGTTTCGGGCGCGGGCGGAGGCGGCGGCGCGGCGGACACCGGCGCCGGATATTGATAATTCGGTGGCAAGCGTTTTTCCAGCGGATAGCCGGCGTCGCTCAACAACACATCCCAGCTGGTCTGCTCGAAGCCGGTCAGCTTGCTGCGGCCGACCAGCAGAAATGGAAATTGGCCGTTGCCTCCGGCCTTCTTCAGCGCCACCTGGTCGTCCACGGTGGCGACGGTTTTTTCAGTGAAGGGTATGCCGCGCGCCATCAGCATGGCGCGGCCGTTGCTGCAGCCGTCGCACTGCGCCGTGGTGTACAGCGTGACCGGGCGGTTGCGCACGGCGTCGGCCAGTTCCTGCGGCAGCTCCACCGTGGCGCCGCCGGTGGCGAACGATTTCAATTCGACTTTTGTTTTGGCCGGCGTGGACGGTGGCGGTGGCTGGTCGCTGTAATGGGTCACGCCCTTGCCGTCGACCCATTTGTACACCTGCGCGCTGGCCGTGCCGAGGCACAGCAGCGCGAGGGTGAACGCGGCCAGCCGTTTCATGCTCAGGCCGCCATGCCGCTGTGACGCAGCAGCGCGTCGATGCTGGGCTCGCGGCCACGGAAGGCCGTGAACGATTCCAGCGCCGGACGCGAGCCGCCCACCGACAGGATCTCCTGCAGGTAGCGCTTGCCGGTTTCGGTGGTGGCATCCGGGCCCAGCGCCTTGGCTTCCTCGAACGCGGCGTAGGCGTCGGCGGACAGCACCTCGGCCCACTTGTAGCTGTAGTAGCCGGCCGCGTAACCGCCGGCGAAGATGTGGCCGAACGAGTTCTGGAAACGGTTGAACGCCGGCGGGATGATCAGCGCGAACTTGGCGCGCACTTCGTCGATCAACTGCTGCACGGTCTTGCCGGTGCTGGCGTCGTAGTCGTAGTGCAGGTGCATGTCGAGCAGCGAGAACTCCACCTGGCGCAAGGTCTGCAGGCCGGACTGGAAATTCTTCGCGGCCAGCATCTTGTCGTACAGCGCGCGCGGCAGCGGCTCACCGGTGCTCACGTGCGAGGTCATGTGTTCCAGCACTTCCCATTCCCAGCAGAAGTTCTCCATGAATTGCGACGGCAGTTCCACCGCGTCCCACTCGACGCCGGAGATGCCGGACACGCCCAGCTCGTCCACCTGCGTCAGCATGTGGTGCAGGCCGTGGCCGAATTCATGGAACAGCGTGATCACTTCATCGTGCGTGAACAGCGACGGTTGGACGACGCCGTCCACCACCGCGGGCTCGGTGAAGTTGCAGGTCAGGTAGGCGACCGGGGTCTGCACTTTTTCTTCCTCGGCGCGGCGGCCGCGTGCATCGTCCATCCAGGCGCCGCCGCTCTTGCCGGCGCGCGCGTACAGGTCCAGGTAGAACTGGCCGATCAGCTTGCCGTTGCGCTCGATGCGGAAGAAGCGCACGTCCTTGTGCCAAACCGGCGCGTTGTCCGGCTTGATCTCGACCGTGAACAGGTTCTGGATCAGACGGAACAGGCCGTCGACCACTTTGTGTTCGGGGAAGTACTGCTTCACTTCCTGCGCGGAGAAGGCGTAGCGGCGCTCCTGCAGTTTCTCGGAAGCGTAGGGGATGTCCCAGGCTTTGAGCTCGGCGATGTCCAGCTCGTCCTGCGCGAATTTTTTCAGTTCGGCCAGGTCCTGCTCGGCGAACGGACGGGCACGCTTGGCCAGGTCTTCCAGGAAGGCGATCACCTGGTCGGGCGACTGCGCCATCTTCGGCACCAGCGATACCTCGGCGAAGTTTTTATAGCCCAGCAGCTTGGCTTCCTCGTCGCGCAGCTTGAGCAGCGTGACGATGTTTTGCGTGTTGTCCCACTCGTCCTTCTTGCTGAACACATCGCCCTGCTCGGAAGCCTTGGTGGCGTTGGCGCGGTAGATGGTCTCGCGCAGTTCGCGCTTGTCGGCGAATTGCAGGATCGGGAAGTAGGACGGGAAGTGCAGCGAGAATTCGTAGCCTTGCTTGCCTTCCTTCTCGGCCGCTGCGCGCGCGGCGGCCTTCACGTCGGCCGGCAGGCCGGCCAGGTCGGCTTCGTCTTCCACCAGCAGCTTGTAGTCGTTGGTGGCGTCGAGCACGTTTTCGGAGAAGCGGGTCGAGACCGACGCGTGCTCTTCCTGGATCTCGGCGAAGCGTTCCTTTTTATCGGCCGGCAGTTCGGCGCCGCCCATGCGGAAATCGCGCACGGCGTTGTCGATGATGCGCTTGCGGGCCGGCGACAGGCTGTCGAAACCGGCCGACGCGCGCAGCGCCTTGTACTTGTCGAACAGCGCCTCGTTCTGGGCCAGCGCGGTCCAGAACTCGGTCACCTTCGGCTGGTTCTCGTTGTAGGTGGCGCGCAGCTCGGGCGTATCGACCACATTGTTCAGATGGCTGACGATGCCCCATGCGCGGCCCAGCAGCTCGGTGGCGTTTTCCAGCGGGGTGACGAAGTTATCCCAGGTCACTTGCTCGGACGGTGCTTCCAGTTGCTCGACCACGGCGCGGCTCTTGGCCAGCAGTTCGTCGATGGCCGGGGTGACGTGCTCGGGCTTGATCGCATCGAAACGCGGCAGGCCGGAAAAGTCCAACAGGGGATTTTGGTCAGTCATCTTGAGTCCAATAAGTTCGATACGGTTGTATTAGGTGCGCTCGGCCGCTTCGACCGTGTTCATCAGCAGCATGGTGATGGTCATCGGGCCCACTCCGCCAGGTACCGGCGTGATGTGCGATGCCACTTCCTTGACGCCGGCGAAGTCCACGTCGCCGCACAGCTTGCCCGCGTCGTCACGGTTCATGCCGACGTCGATCACGATCGCGCCCGGCTTGACCATGTCGGCCGTCAGGGTGTTGCGGCGGCCGACTGCGGCCACCACGACGTCCGCCTGGCGGGTGTACAGGCCCAGGTCCGGGGTCGCACTATGGCAGATGGTGACGGTGGCGTTGGCTTGCAAGAGCAGCAGCGCCATCGGCTTGCCGACGGTGTTGCTGCGGCCGATGACCACCGCGTGCTTGCCGCGCAGGTCGACGCCGGTGCTTTCGATCAGCTTCATGCAGCCGTACGGCGTGCAGGGACGGAAGCCTTCCAGGCCGGTCATCAGCTCACCGGCGCTCAGCACCGAATAGCCGTCCACGTCCTTGGTGGTCGAAATCGCTTCGATGACCTTGTGCGGGTTGATATGCTTAGGCAGCGGCATTTGCACCAGGATGCCGTGGATGGCCGGATCGGCGTTCAGCGCGGCGATGCGCTCCAGCAGCGCCGCTTCGCTCAGGTCGGCGGGATACTGCTCCTTGAGCGAGTAGAAACCGGCATCCTCGCAGCCCTTGACCTTGTTGCGGACATAAACGTGGCTGGCCGGGTCGTCGCCGACCAGGATCACGGCCAGGCCGGGTTGTTTGCCTTTGGCGGTGAGGGCGGCAGCACGTGCAGCAATTTCCGCGCGCAGTTTTTGGGAGAGGGCGATTCCGTCGATCAGTTGAGCAGGCATGATTTAACCAGGTTGGAGAGGAAAGCAGGATTATAAAGCCGCAGCGCGCATTGCGCCTCGTTTCCCGTGGCCGGGGTGTGCTGCGGCGCACAAGATTTTCATAGGGTAATTTCATAATACGAAATGACGTATCGTAATTTGAAAAAGCAGAAAACTGCTGTTAGAATCCCACACGTCATAGAAGTATTGGTAAATAATCAGCGTCACGTCAGCACTTAAACTCAGGAGACTTAATACATGTCAGCTCAACTTGACCAGGTAACGGCAAACACCGACCCTGATTCGCAAGAAACCAAAGAATGGTTGGACGCACTGGCCGCAGTGCTGGAACAAGAGGGCCCTGAACGTGCTCACTACCTGATGGAACGCCTGATCGACCTGGCTCGCCAAAGCGGCTCGGACATCCCGTTCTCCGCCAATACCGCCTACGTCAACACGATTCCAGCCCACCTGGAAACCCACTGCCCGGGCAACCTGGAATACGAAGAGAAGCTGCGCTCGTGGATGCGCTGGAACGCCATGGCGATGGTCGTCAAGGCCAACCGCGTCGACGGCGACCTCGGTGGCCACCTGTCCTCGTTCGCCTCGCTGGCCAACATGCTGGGCATCGGCTTCAACCACTTCTGGAAAGCGCCTAGCGAAAACCACGGCGGCGACCTGCTGTACATCCAGGGCCACTCCTCGCCGGGCGTGTACGCGCGCGCCTTCCTCGAAGGCCGCTTGAGCGAAGAACAGCTGACCCATTACCGCCGCGAAGTCGACGGCAAGGGCCTGTCGTCGTATCCGCACCCTAAACTGATGCCGAACTTCTGGCAGTTCCCGACCGTGTCGATGGGCCTTGGCCCGCTGATGGCGATCTACCAGGCACGCTTCCTGAAGTACCTGCACGCACGCTCGATCGCCGACACCACCGACCGTAAAGTCTGGGCCTTCTGCGGCGACGGCGAGATGGACGAACCGGAATCGCTGGGCGCCATCGGCATGGCCGCGCGCGAGAAGCTGGACAACCTGGTCATCGTCGTCAACTGCAACCTGCAGCGCCTGGACGGCCCTGTGCGCGGCAACGGCAAGATCATTCAAGAGCTGGAAGCGGACTTCCGCGGCGCCGGCTGGAACGTCGTTAAAGTCATCTGGGGCCCGGGTTGGGACGCGCTGCTGAAGCAGGACAAGGACGGCATCCTGCGCAAAGTGATGATGGATACCCTGGACGGCGAATACCAGAACTACAAGGCCAAGGACGGCGCCTACGTGCGCAAGCACTTCTTCGGCAAGCATCCGAAGCTGCTGGAAATGGTCGCCAACATGACCGACGACGACATCTGGCGCCTGACCCGTGGCGGCCACGATCCGCACAAGATCTACGCCGCCTTCAAGGTCGCGCAAGAGCACAAGGGCCAACCGACCGTCCTGCTGGTGAAGACCATCAAGGGCTTCGGCATGGGCAAGCACGGCGAAGCGCGCAACACCGCGCACAACACCAAGAAGCTGACCGACGAAGCAGTGCGCGAAATGCGCGACCGCTACTCGATCCCTATCCCGGACGACAAGCTGGCCGACATCCCGTTCTACAAGCCTGCCGACGACGCACCGGAAATCAAGTACCTGCACGAGCGCCGCGCCGCGCTGGGAGGCTACCTGCCGGCCCGCCGCATGCAAGCCGACGAGAAGCTGACCGTGCCGCCGCTGTCCGCGTTCCAGAACGTGCTGGATGCGACCGCTGAAGGCCGCGAAGTATCGAGCACCCAGACCTATGTGCGTATCCTGACCACGCTGCTGAAGGATCCTAGCGTCGGTCCACGCATCGTGCCGGTGCTGGTCGATGAATCCCGTACCTTCGGTATGGAAGGCCTGTTCCGCCAGGTCGGCATCTTCAACCAGCAAGGCCAGTTGTATGAGCCGGTCGACAAAGACCAGGTGATGTACTACCGCGAAGACAAGGCCGGCCAGATCCTGCAAGAGGGTATCAACGAAGCCGGTGGTATGAGCTCGTGGATCGCCGCTGCGACCTCGTACTCGACCAACAACCGCGTGATGATCCCGTTCTACACGTACTACTCGATGTTCGGCATGCAGCGTATCGGCGACCTGGTATGGGCCGCCGCCGACATGCGCGCCCGTGGCTTCCTGATGGGCGGCACCGCCGGCCGCACGACGCTGAACGGCGAGGGCCTGCAGCACGAAGACGGCCATAGCCACCTGTTCGCAGCGGCTGTACCGAACTGCATGCCTTACGATCCGACCTTCGGCCACGAACTGGCCGTGATCATCCAGGACGGCATGCGCCGCATGGTGGAGAAACAGGAAGATGTGTTCTACTACATCACCATCATGAACGAGAACTACCCGCACCCAGGCATCAAGCCGGGCCAGGAAGAGGGCATCCTGAAAGGTATGTACCTGCTGCACGAAGGCGACAAGAAAGCCAAGCAGCGCGTGCAGCTGATCGGTTCCGGCACCATCCTGCGCGAGTCGATCTTCGCCCAGGAACTGCTGCTGAAGGACTGGAACATCGCCGCCGACGTGTGGTCCGCTCCGTCGCTGACGCTGGTGGCCCGCGATGGCCAGGATGCGGAGCGCTGGAACCTGGTCAACCCGACCAAGGAACAACGCGTGCCGTACGTGACGCAGCTGCTGAAGGATACCTCCGGCCCTATCGTCGCGACGACCGATTACATGCGTGCGTTTGCTGAGCAGATCCGCGCCTTCATCCCTAAAGACCGCACCTACCGTGTGCTGGGCACCGATGGTTTCGGCCGTTCGGATACCCGCGCCGCACTGCGCGAGTTCTTCGAAGTGAACCGTTACTACATCACGGTCGCTGCGCTGAAATCGCTGGCGGAAGAAGGCAAGATCGACGTGAAGGTGGTGGAGCAGGCAGTCGTCAAGTACGGCCTGAACGCCAACAAGCCAAATCCGGTGACCCAATAATTAGAACGGAGCAGACGCTATGAGCATTGTGGAAGTTAAAGTCCCGGATATCGGTGATTTCAAGGAAGTTGAAATCATCGAGTTGATGATCAAAGTAGGCGATACCATCAAGGTGGATCAGTCGCTGATTACCGTTGAATCGGATAAGGCCAGCATGGAGATTCCTTCGTCCGCCGCTGGCGTGGTCAAGGAAATCAAGGTCAAGGTCGGCGACAAGGTGGCCGAGGGTTCGCTGCTGCTGTTGTTGGAAGCTGACGGCGCCGCCGCGGCTCCTGCCGCTGCCGCACCTGCGCCAATTGGCATGGCGGCCACGGACGTCCCTGTGCGCGCTGGCGCGGCGGCTGCGACGCAGCGCATTGCCAACGCCGGCCCAGCGGCGCTATCTGCACGCTCACCGCGCGTTCTGGCGCTACGCGCTGCCATCGAACGTGCTCAACGCCGCCATCGGCCCGCTGCCGCTGCTGCTGATCGGCGCCCGCCATGGCGCGCTGGCCGCCGGCCTGTTCGCGCTGACCCAACGCGTGCTGGCGGCGCCGGTCTCATTGCTGGCGGCCTCGGTGCAGGAAGTGTTCAAGCGCGAATCGGTGCGCCAGTACCAGAACAGCGGCAACTGCCGGCCTGCCTGGCGCCACGCGGCGCGCGTGCTGCTGCTGCTGGGCTTGTTGCCGTCGCTGCTGTTGCTGCTGGCCGCGCCGCCGCTGTTCGCCTTCGCCTTCGGCGCGCCGTGGCGCGCAGCCGGCGAGCTGGCGCAGATCCTGGCGCCGCTGTATTTCCTCAACTTCATCGCCAGCCCGCTCAGCTATGTGTTCTTCGTGGCCGGCCGCCAGAAGATCGAGCTGGCCTGGCAACTGGCGCTGTTCGCGATGACGCTGGCCGTGTTCGCCGCGCCGCTCACGCTGCACCAGAGCGTGGCCGCCTACGCCAGCGGTTACTCGCTGCTGTACCTGGTGTACCTGCACATGTCCTACCGCTACGCGCTGGACCGCGATCCCGCCGGGAGGCTGCATGCGGCCCGCTGACGCCACCGCCGGCGCCACGCACGCGGCGCAAGCCGCACCGACCGCCGCCGCACATCGCGCACCGGTCGCGCGCGCTGCCGCCCGGCCGGACACCGCCTGGGCCGAGCTCGGCTTCTTCCTGCTGTTCCCCGGCTTCTTCGCCTACCAGACGCTGCTGGGCCTTGGCCTGATCCGCGCCTACCTGGGCGGTTATTTCGCCGCCGTCTCGCTGCTGTTGCTGCCGGCCATGCTGCTGACCTACTGGCGCCGGCTGCACCGCGCCCGCTACCAGCTGCCGCGGGTGGACGCCGCGCTGCTGGCCTTCCTGGCCTACTTCGGCGCCATGGTGGCGTGCCACGCGCCCAGCGCCAACCCGGCCATCACCGCGCACCACGCGCTGGCCCTGCTCTACCTGTTCAACCTGTTCGTCATCTTCAGCACGCTCGACTGCACCAGCCGCCGCTTCCGCCTGACCCAGTACGCCAGCCTGGCCGCCATGTCCTGCGTGGTGTTCGCGTACGCGGTGGACGGCGCCTTCTACCTGGCCGCGCTGGGCGAAGCGCGCGACCCCGACAGCGTTGCCACCTACCAGGGTTTCTCGCGCTCCTACCTGCTGCCGTTGGCCGCCGTACTGGCCACCACGCGCCAGGCGCCGCTGCGCTGGGGGTGGTACGCGCTGGGCGTGGCCACGCTGTACGTCAACACCGCGCGCAGCGAGTTCGGCGCGCTGCTGTTCCTGGTCCCGCTGATCGAATTGCACGCGGCGCGCCATCGGCCCGCCGCAGCCGCCATCTTCGCCGCGCTGGCGCTGCTGATGCCCCGCCTGCTGGCGCTGCTGCTGGCGGCCGTGCCCGGCAACCGCACGCTGGAATTGCTGGACCTGTCGCACTCGAGCTCGGCCAACATGCGCCACCAGCTGACCCTGAACGCGCTGCGCACCATCGCCGAGCACCCCATCCTCGGCGACTACGGCAGCTATCCGGTCGGCCTGTACAGCCACAACATCCTGTCGGCCTGGGTCGACCTCGGCCTGTTCGGCTTTGCCGCGCTGCTGGCGCTGCTGCTGTACCCGCTGTTGCAGATGGGCCTGCACACCTGGGCGATCGGCGGGCGCGACGGCCGCGGCCCGGCCTTCCTGCTGGCCTGGAGCCTGCTCGGCATGACGGTGCTGCTGCTGTGCCTGTCCCACTTCTTCAGCGACATGCTGATCGGCGCCGCGCTGGGCGCCTACGCGCGCTACCGCGCGGGAGCGGACCATGCTTAAGATCGCCCACCTGAGCTCGGCGCACCCGCGCGACGACAGCCGCATCTTCGGCAAGCAATGCCGCACCCTGGCCGCGCACGGCCACCAGGTCACGCTGGTGGTGGCCGACGGCCTGGGCGACGCCAGGCGCGACGGCGTGGCCATCGTCGACGCCGGCGCCGCGCGCGGCGCCGG
>NZ_WWCX01000070.1:0-31935 GCF_009857655.1 Duganella vulcania | reverse complement strand
CCATGCGCCACGGCGCGGTGATGCGCCACGAGCTGCTGGCCAGCAGCGCGGCGATCTGCCGGCGCGCCTCCTCGGCCTGCTGCTGCGCCACCTCGGTGGCGTGCACGCGGTTGGAGAGGTCGGCCAGCGCGTGCGCCAGCTCCTCGCTGCGGGCCGCGTTGGCCTGGCTCAGGCGGGTCACGCCCTGCAGGCCGGATTCGGCGCCGGCCAGGCGCAGCTTGCTGTCGATGGTGTGCTGTTCCAGCTCGGCCAGCGCGGCGCGCAGGGCGTCGTCGCGGCCCTCCAGGCGCTGCTCGAAACGCTGCGCCAGCTGGCCCAGCGCCAGGCCGTAGCCGGCGTCGAAGGCCGCCTCGAACGGCGCCAGCACGGCCGCCTCGGCCTGCTTCTGCGCGACCACCGCGTAGTCCGGGCTGACGCCGTCGAGCACGTTGATCAGCGCCACCGGCGTGTCGCCGCGCAGGCCGGCTTCCTCCTGCAGGCGCACCACCTTGTGGCGGCCGAAGCCGCCGAACTCGGTGACGAAGGCCAGCAGCTGCGGCGGGATCGGCCGCAGGTGGGTCGGGTCGAGGTAGAAGCTGGACGCGCCCACCACCAGGTTTTCCGGGTTGGGCGTTTCCATGATCAGCAGGCCGCCCGGCAGCAGCACGCGGCGCGCCTCGGCCACCAGCGTCTGCAGCAGCTCGAACGGGATGTGCTCGACCAGGTGGAAGGCCGACACCACCGCCAGGCTGTTGTCCGGCAGCGCGCGCAGGCAGGCCACGGCGTCGCCCAGCTCGACATCCAGGCCGCGCTCGCGGCAGGCCGCCAGCATGCCGTCGTCGAGGTCGACGCCGTGGGCGCGGAAGCCCTGTTCGCCCAGCAGCTCCAGCCACTCGCCGCGGCCGCAGCCGAGGTCGAGCGCGGCGGGCGGATCCTGCAGCGTGCGCAGCGGCGCGAAGAAGGGCTCGTACGCGCGCAGGCGCTGCTTGATCAGCTCGCGCGAGCCGCGGTAGCGGTCCTCGAAGGCGCGGTAGAAGCCGGCGCTCATCGGGCGATCTCGATCGCCGGTTCCAGCCAGCTGGTGCCGGCGAAGGGCTTGCGGTTCATGTTCATCACGGTAAACAGCAGCGCCAGGTCGCGCCACTCGTAGTTGTCGGCCAGGTGGGTCTCGCTGCTGGTGAGCGCGGTGGTCACCGAGTAGCTGCCGGGGCCGAGGTTGATCGGGAAGCTGAAGCGGTACTCGATCTGCTCGCCGGCGCGCAGGTCGGTCAGCGGCTGCTCCATGTGGTGGGTGTTGGTGCCGTAGATGTGCTGGCCCAGGCGGTCCTTGAACAGATAGCCCAGCACCAGGCGCGGCAGGTCCTCGTGCACCTGGACCCGGATGCGCAGCGTGACCGGCACGCCGACGTTGATGGTCTCGACCGGCGCGCCGTCGGCGTTCTCCAGACTGATGGCGGTGACGGTGGCCTTGCCGTTGCCCGAGCTGGTCTGGGTGCGGCCGTCGGCGGCCACGCCCTGTTCGATGTTGACGCCGTCGCGCTCGGCGATCAGGGCGTTGTAGTAGTCCATCACTTCTTCCGGCTTGCCCTGGTAGGCCAGGCGGCCGCGGTCGAGCAGCAGCGCGCGGTCGCAGATCGACTGGATCGCGGCGCGGTCGTGGCTGACGATCAGCAGCGTGGTGCCCAGCTTGCGGAACTGGCGGATGCGCTCGAAGCTCTTGTGCTGGAACCAGGCGTCGCCCACCGACAGCGCCTCGTCGACGATCAGCACGTCCGGGCGGCGCACCGTGGCCACGCTGAACGCCAGCCGCATCTGCATGCCGGACGAGTACACCCGCACCGGCTGGTCGATGTACTCGCCGATGTCGGCGAAGGCCTCGATCTCGGGCATCAGCGTGCTGATCTCCTCGACGGACAGGCCCAGCAGCTGGCCCGCCATGTAGGCGTTCTGGCGGCCGCTGAACTCGGGGTGGAAGCCCATGCCCAGCTCCAGCAGCGCGGCCACGCGGCCGGTGATCTGCACGCTCCCGGTGGTGGGCTGGGCGGTGCCGGTGATCAGCTTGAGCAGCGTGCTCTTGCCGGCGCCGTTGATGCCGATGATGCCGACCGCCTCGCCCGGCGCGACGTCGAAGTTGATGTCCTCGATCACCCACTTGAGGCGGTGGCGCGGGCCCATGGACGGCAGCACCCACTCGGCCAGGCGGCTCCAGCGGTTGCCGTATTGTTTGTAGGCCTTGCCCAGTTGTTTGACGCTTATGGTGCCCATGATGTGCTCTCGGTGTGCGGCTTACAGTTCATCGACCATCTCGCCGGCACGCTTGCGGAACAACTGCAGTCCCAGCGCGCAGCACAGCAGGCCGGCCACGGCCACCGGCAGCAGGCTGCCCCACTGCGGCGCCTGGCCGTTGACCAGGATCCGCTGGTAGGCGCCGATCACGGCCGCCATCGGGTTCCACACCAGCAGCGCGCGCACCGGCGCCGGCAGCGCGGTGGCCGGGTAGACGATGGGCGTGAACCAGAACCAGAACTGCAGCACGATGGTGAAGAACTGGCCGACGTCGCGGAAGAAGACGTTGAGCACGCCCAGCACCATGCCCAGGCCGATGGCGAACACGATCTGCAGCAGCAGCACCGGGAACACCGCGAAGTAGACCCAGCCGGGGAAGCTGCCGGAGAGCACCAGGAAGGCGGTGAACAGGCCGAAGATGATGGTGAAGTTGACCAGCGCGTTGAGCACCACGATGATGGGCAGGCAGATGCGCGGGAACTGGAGTTTCTTGATCAGGTTGGCGTGGTCGATGAACACCGACTGGCTGCGCCCGGTGATCTCGGCGAACAGGCCCCAGGTCAGCGAGCCGGCGCACAGGTAGATGCTGTAGGCGAAGGTGGCGGTGCTGCCCTGCAGGCGGCTGCCCATGACCTGCGAGAAGATGACGGTGTAGACCACGATCATGGCCAGCGGGTTGAGCACGGTCCACGCCGCGCCCAGCAGCGAATTGCGGTAGCGCGACTGGAACTCGCGCTGCACGCTGCCCAGCACGAAGCCGCGATAGCGCCACAGGCCGCTGAACATCGCGCGTGAAATCATCGTGCCACTCCCGTCTGGCTGGCGGGCCGGCGCGGGGCGCGGCGGTGGAGCGGATGGATGCTTTTCGTCATGGGGCGGTGGCGCGCGGGCCGGGTGGCAAAGCGGCGGATTATAACATGGCGCCCTGCGCGGCCGAGCGCGCCGGACGGGGCGGCGCGCCAGTCGGGACGGGGCGAACTGCTATATAATCACCGCTCTCCAGATCGCGGATAGAATTTGTATCCAGATGTTTCCAGCCACCCGTCCCAGCGCCTTCCCATGATTAAAATCCACCCGCACACCGACCTCGTCACCGCCGCGCCCGCGCTGCCCGTCACCGAAGCGCGGCCGCAGCCGGTCAACGATTGGTCGGTGCAGCCGGAAGTGTTTTTCCTGGAGCTCACCAACCACTGCAATATGCACTGCACCTTCTGCCCGTCGGACTACCTGAAGAAGGAGCGCGGCAACGCCGACGACGAGCTGGCGGTGCGTTTCATCGAGGAGGTGCGCGACCTCGGCCTGAACAAGCCGATCCAGTTCAACGTGCTGGGCGAGCCGCTGCTGAACAAGAAGATCTACAAATACATCGACCTGTGCGAGCAGTACGGCATCGAGGTCTACCTGATCAGCAACTTCGCCATCCTGGACGCCGAGCGCGCGAAGAAGATCTTCCAGCACGATAACGTCGCGCTGGTGCTGAGCCTGCAGACGCCGACCGAGGATTCGTACAAGCGCATGCGCGGCTACGACAAGCTGACCTTCGAGCAGTACTTCAACCGCATCCTGCCGGCGCTGCGCGAGAAGTTCGCCAACGGCAGCGCCTCGCGGGTGGAGGTGCACGTGACGTCGACCTCCAATATGCGGGCCGACTCGACCATCCAGTCCGACTTCGACCTGAACATGTGGGACCCGTTCGCGCTCGAGGACAAGGATGCCTTCGTGCTCAACCTGCTGAACCTGTTCGACGGTTTTTCGGAACAGCTGCGCGCCGAGTTCCCCGAGCAGTTCGAGGCCGAGCGCGTGCGTTCGCTGGAGCAGTACAAGGACCAGCTGGCGCGCAACCACCTGGCCGCCAGCCGCGACACGCTGCCCGACGGCGCGATCGACATGACCGAGGACCAGTTCTGGGGCTATATGTTCGCGCCGAACTGCTTCATCCGCTTCAAGACCTTCGGCCTGTGGACCAAGGAGGAGTCGTTCATGAAGACCTTCCTGCCCAAGGAGTCGGTGGTGTACGTGGAGGAGCGCGAGGAGGCGCTGGACTGCTCGATGGCGCACAACGTGTCGATGCTGGCCGACGGCCAGATGTCGCTGTGCTGCCTCGACTACGAAGGCGAGATGGGCCTGCCCAACCTGCGCGACACCTCGATCGTCGAGCTGCTGCGCGCGCCGGAGCGTGAGGCCATCGCCAAGGATTCGATGAAGGCCGAGGTGTGCCGCCGCTGCCAGGGCAATATCTTCGTGTTCGACAGCGCGGCGCAGGACGAGCGCGCGACGCGCATCGACAAGTTCGGGCGCGGCTGGCATCCGTTCGAGCCGGACATGAACGGCATCGGCGGGCGCTGGTCGAACGGCGCCGGCTGGCTGTATTTCCTGGCGCGCCAGGACAGCAATATCCTGGACCTGCGCATCCTCAGCATCTACGACTCGTCAACGCCGCTGACGGTGCGCCTGCGCGTGCAGGAAGGCAAGGAGTTCGGCGAGGTGATCGCGGAGCAGGTGTTCTTCGGCCAGCAGAACCAGATGATCGATGTCGAGCTGCCGCTGGCGTTGGAGCAGGGGCGGTTGTACCGCGTCGAGCTGCTGTCGCCGACCTTTGTGCCGGCCGAAGCGAATGGTGGCGACGACCGCCGCGCGCTGGGCATCATGCTGTTCGAGGCGGGAGTGCGGCAGGGCGAGCTGAAGGTGGCGGCGCCGGAACCGGCCGCCATCCCCGAGCCGGTTGCCGCGCCCGAGCCGGCGGTGGCCACGCCTGAACCGGTGGCCGAGGTGCCTGCCGGCCGCTTCAAGCGCTGGCTCTCGGCGCTGACCGGCAAGGCCTGAGGGAAGCTCCGTCATTCCCGCCTGCGCGGGAACGACGTCAGCTCTGGGCCAGTTTCTGCAGCGCCTCCGGATCGACGATGATCAGGCGGTGCGTGCCCTTCTTGACGATGCCCTGCTGGACCAGCGCCAGCAGCGTGCGGGTGACGGTCTCGCGGCTGGTGTTGATCATGTTGGCGATGTCCTGGTGGGTCGGCAGGTTCTCCACCACCTCGACGTCGCCTTCCTTCTTTTCCTTGACCAGCTCCAGGAAGCTGTAGATGCGCTTGGCGGTGTTGTGGATGCTGAGCAGGGCGCGGAATTCCGAATCGCGCTGCACCTTGGCGGCCAGGAAGCGCAGCATCTGGTTGGCCACCGACGGCGAGTGCGAGAACAGGTGCAGCGCCGTGTTACGCGGCAGCAGCGCCACCAGCACCGCCGTGGTCGCCACGACCGAGGCCGAGCGCATGGTGCCGTTGATCACCGCGATCTCGCCGAAGAAGTCGCCCGGCGCCAGCATGCGCAGGCCGATCGCGCGGCCGTCCTCGGTGATGTCGATCACCTGCAGCTGACCCTGCAGCAGGAACAGCAGGCTGTCGCCGCTGGCGCCCTTTTGCAGCACCACCTCGCGCTTGGCGTACTGGCGGATGCGCAGGTCGGCGCGCACCATCGCCATTTCCTCTTCGGTCAGGTTGGCCAGCAGCGGAATCTTGCGCAGGTGGACCTGCATGCTGTACGGCTGGCCGGACTCCAGCGCCGCCGCGACCGGGTCCAGCGGCGGCGCGGCGGGATCCAGCGGCGCTGCGGCGGGCGCTTGCTCGTCGGGCGCCGTCATGGGGACGGCGCCGCGGTGGCGGTGAGGGCGGGGCGGTGTGAAATCATTGGCTACGGTGTTAGAAATTGTCCCAGCGCCAGTTGAGCTGGATTGCATGGCTATTATATTGAAACAGCGAGATGTTTTCCTGATTTCTTACCGCGCGCCATTCCAGCTGCACGCTCTGGTGCGTCCCCATCGGCATCACCACGGCCGCGCGCAGCTGCCGCGTGTCCTGGTGGCGGATGATGTCGATGATCTCCGGCGAGTACACATCGCTGCTCTGCCAGACCTGGCGCGTCCAGCCCAGCTCGGCCTTGAGATTCTTGTAGGGCAGCGGCTGGGTCATCTGCAGCGCGCTGTACCAGCCGTGGCGGTCGCCGCCCAGGCGGCCGTTCTGGCCCTTGTCCAGCAGGCCGCTCAGCGAGAACGACACCTGCTGCGTGCCGCGCCAGTACAGGCTGGTGCCCAGCTCCAGCGTGTTGGAATCGTACTTGGTGCGGGTCGGATAGCGCACATGGCTCAGGCTGGCCAGCAGCGACCATTGCAGGTTCTCCGGCACATTCAGCGGCGGCGTCGCGCGCAGCTGCACCTGCTCCTGGCGCTGGTACAACTGGTGTTCCAGCTGCAGCACGCTGAAGGCCGCCGTGCCGTAGCCGCGCCACGCGCCCAGTTGCCACGGCCGCTCGTAGCCCAGCTGCAGCGAGGCCGAGTCCTGCGCGTGCACATTGTCGTTCTGGCGCACGCGCAGCTGGGCGATCAGCAGCGAGCCGGTCTCGTCGAGCTGCTGCAGATAGTCCACCCCGGCCGTCGTCAGGCGGTCCGGCTTGGGCATGTAGTCGGGCGGCAGTTCCCATTGCGTCAGCGTGCTGCCGCTGCCGGTGGAGAACTCGCTGCTGCTGGCGCCCTGGTTGATGTTGTTGTCGTAGCCGCGGCCCAGCGACACGGCCCACAGCGGCCGCCACGACGGCCGCGTGTTGCAGCCGCGCGCGCGGTGCTGGTCGATCAGCTCCTGGATCGCCGGCGGCGGCTTGAAGCGGCGCTCGATCTCCTGGAACAGGCGCTCGGCCTCGGCGCCGTGGCCCAGTGTGCACTGGCTGAAGGCCAGGTCCAGCCAGGCGCCGGCGTGGCGCGGCTCGCCTTCCAGGAAGCGCAGCAGCAGGGCGTTGGCGCGCTCGGGCTGGTCGGCCGCCAGCGCCCGCATCGCCTCCAGGTACAGCTCTTCCTGCTGGATGGGCGCGTACGGCGCCGGCTCGGCGTTGGCGCCGCCGTCGGCGGCGGCCGCCACCACGATGTCGCGCTGCTGCGCTTGGCCGGCGGCCGACGCGCCGCCCCACGGCAGCGTCAGCAGCAGCGCCAGCAGCAGCGGTGGGCTTACGGCGCGCATGGCGCGTCCTCAAGGGTGTACAGATTAATCGGGTGCTCCTTGCCGCGCAACGTGCGCTGGCCTAGTTGGCGGAAACGGTGGCGGCTCGCGCGGCTCACCGTTCCTTCGCCGATGATGATGTCGTACGGGTAGTCGCGCGCCGCCTGCTCCAGCCGCGAGGCCGTGTTGACGCTGTCGCCTACCGCAGTATAGATGCTGCGCATGGCCGTGCCAAAGTCGCCCGCCATCGCCAGCCCGCTTTCGATGCCGATGCGCACCCGCAGCGCCGGCTGGCCGGCGGCGGCGCGGCGCGCGTTCAGGTGGCGCACCGCCTGCAGCATGGCGCGCGCGGCGTCCAGCGCCAGGTTGGCGTGGTCCGGATTGGGCAGCGGCGCGCCCCAGAACGCCACCATGCCATCGCCGGTGTACTTGTCGAGGGTGCCGCGCATGGCCAGCACCGGGCGCGTCAGGCAATCGAGGAACTCGGTGGTCAGGCGCGCGGCCTCCTCGACCGGCAGCGACTCGACGTGGGTGGTGTAGCCCTCCATGTCGGCGATCAGCGTGGTGACCTCCAGCTGGCGCGGGGCCAGCGGATCCTCCAGGTTGCTGCGCAACAGCTCGTCGACCACGTCGCCGGCCACGTACTGGCGCAGCGTGTCGAGCAGGCGGCGCGAGCGCGTCTGCGCCTGCTGCCAGTGGAAGGGCACGGCCACCAGCAGCAGGAACAGGATGGACAGCAGCGGCCCGGACGGGCCGAAGCCGGCGTCGTGCGGGGCGATCAGGTAGGCCAGCGGCAGCCACAGCGCCGAGCCGGCCGCCAGCAGCGCGATGTTGACGGCGGCGGTGCGGCGCGGCAGCGTGTAGATCGACAGCGCGGTCACGGCCAGGCAGAACAGCAGCGCGATCAGGCTGCCGGGCCAGGGCGCCGGCGCCAGGCCGGCCTGGCGGTCCAGCAGGCCGGTCAGCATGGAGGCGTGCACCATCAGCCCGGCGCTGAGCGCGCCCAGCGGCGTGGCCACGCGGTCGCCGATGCTCAGCGCGGACGAGCCGATCAGCACCAGGCGGCCCTGGATGAACTCGGGCGGCACGCGCTGGTCCAGCAGGTCGGCGGCCTTGGCCACCTCGTAGGCGGGCCAGGCGCGGGTGTAGGGGATGCGTACCCAGCCGGTGGCGGTGGCCGGCAGCGGCCGGCCGGCGGCGCAGCAGTCGAACAGCGCGCGCGACAGCGTCGGATAGCTGCGGCCGTTGAAGCTGGTGTACATCGGCACCCGGCGCAGCACGCCGTCGCTGTCGGGGGCCACGCCGATATTGCCGAAGTGGGCGGCCTGCGCCAGCCCGGCGTGGTTGGCGATGTAGCCATAGGCCGGCACCGCGCCGGGCAAGGCGCCGGGCTCGCCGCCGGACAGCACGCCGCTGTGCAGCGGATCGTCGCGCTCGCCGAAATCGAACAGCTGGGCCAGGACCAGCGGCGCGTGCTGCGACAGCATGGTCATGCGGGCGTCGCCGGCCGCGTCGGCCGCCTTTTCCTGCAGGATGTCGAGCGCCACGCCGCGCGCGCCGTCGGCCAGCAACGCCTCCACCATTTCCGCCATGCGGGTGCGCGGCCACGGCCACGGATAGCGTTCCAGGCTGGTCTCGTCGATGTCCACCAGCAGCATGCGCTGCTCCGGCTGGGCGCTGGCGCGCATCAGCGTGTAGCGGTCGCGCAGCCAGTTGTCGAGCCGTTGCGAGGCGCCGCCGTGGTCCCACTGGACCCAGGCGGTGATCAGCAGCGCGGCCAGGGCGATGCAGCTGCGGGCGACGGCGGTGGCGGTGAACGGAATACGCAAGATGAGCGGTAGTCTGGGTGGCTGGACCGGCAGCGGGCCGATAGTTGCTGAGGTAAAATAATCGCCCAGTATAACGGCTTGTGCCGGGATGGAATAGAGCAAAATTGACGGTTTTACATCTCTTTCGGCGGCTTTGCCGGGCGTGTTGCGGCGCGGGCTGGTCAATTGTATCCAATTGAAAGAATGTGACCCGGGTCACATACTTTCGGGGACGATAGCGGACAATGTAGGCTGAGGGAGAAACTTATTATGCGCAATCAATTTCACACTATATATGCAGCGATGTTGCTGGGGCTGGGGATGCTGGCATCCGCCGCCCAGGCCGCCGAGGCTGGGAAAGTCGTGTTCGTCACTGGGCAGGTCAGTGTCGCCGCGCGCCCGCTCGCGCTCGACGCCGCCGTCCAGGAAGGTGATGAATTGACCACCGGCGCCGACGGCTATGTTTACGTCAAGACCGTCGACCAGGGTTTCCTCGTGCTGCGCCCGAACAGCAAGGCGCGCATTGTGGCCTACCATATCGATGCACAGAATCCGGCCAACACCCGCGTCAAGCTGGAGTTGTTGCAGGGCGTGGCGCGCAGTATCTCCGGCGTCGGCGTCAAGCAGGCGCGGCAGAACTTCCGCTTCAACACGCCGGTCGCCGCGATCGGCGTGCGCGGCACCGACTTCGTGGTCTACACCGACCAGCAGACCTCGCGCGTGACGGTGATGTCCGGCGGCGTGGTGGTCAGCGGCTTTGCCGGCAGCTGCGGCCCCGAAGGCGGCGGCCCCTGCGAGGGCGGCGCCAGCCGTGAACTGTTCGCTGGCCAGGCCGGGCTGATGCTGCAGGTGCAGCGCGGCCAGACCAGTCCGCAACTGCTGCGCAGCCCGGTGATGTCGCCGGCCGACCAGGGCGCGCCGGCGCGTCCGGATGAGCCGGTGGGCAAGGTGGGGGGCAGCAGTCCGGGCGCCGACGTCAACCTTGACGCGCAGAAGTCCAACAATGTGCTGAATAACAGCAAGCAGATCTCGCAGAGCAATGTCACGCCGGGTGGCGGCGCATCGGTGCCGCCGCTGGTGGACCAGCAGCCGGAAACCGTTGTGCCACCGGTGAAACCGGTCACGCCGCCGGTCTTGCCGCCGGTGGTGACGCGCGGCCCGGAGGAGGTGATCTGGGGCCGCTACGCGGCGATCGCTGGCGGAAAGGTGGATGCCGCGACTCAAGCCAAGATTAAGGATGGCGCTTATGACCTGGAGATGGTGTTGGGGCCATATAACATCGCCCGCCTGAAATCGACCGCCTACGTGGCGCCGCGCGAAGGGACCGCCTCGTTTGTGCTGACTGGCAGCGATGCAGTACTGCAGCGTGCAGGTGGGAACTGGGTCCAGGCAACAGTCGAGAATGCGCAACTGGATGTGGATTTCGCCACGCGGACTTTTAAAACCAGCTTGAACGTGGTCGGCGACAATATGCGCGTGCCGTACAGTGTCGCGGGCAATATCAGCCAGAAAGGCGAACTGGTTAATCCCAATCAGATCACGGATAACCGTATCAAGGGATATCTGGGCGGCGCCAATGTGGAGGAGGCGGCCTATTTATTCCAATACAAGTCAAATTTAGTCACGGTGAACGGCGCGACCAAGTGGAGCCGTTGAGCGGTCTGTTTTCAGTAGTTGGATGAAAAAAATGGGTAATGTTGTGCAAGCAACATTACCCATTTTGTGTATACCGGCCGCATATGATATAAAGGCGCCCGGATGGGGCTGATAGCGCAAACTTAATGTGATTATTTGTGTATATTTATCGATGTTGCATAAATAATGCGCAAATAATTTACAACTAGTTGCAAAGTCGGAAGAAAAACATTTGTTTTGTGATGCCCGTCACAACAATTGTCCCTTGGTATGGCAATATACTCCCACCTTCTGCAAAAGGGCTCAGTGTGATACGGCGCTGTATGCTCTGAGCCGCAGAATTTCTGGTTTAAACCAAACTTTTTAAGGAACTATCATCATGGCGGCAATCGATTACACTCAAGTCGTACAGCAACTGTACATTTCCTACTTTGGCCGTCCTGCAGACCCAACCGGTCTGGCTAACTTCACGGCTCAGTTGCTGGTAGCTGACCCATTCGCTGGCACCGACGCCGCGCTGACCACCATCCCGGCTCTGAGCGCATATTCGCAAATGAACCCAACTTCGGCTGTAGGCAAGCTGGTTGGCAGCTTCGCAAACAAAGTTAACCCGCCAGGCAACGACCACCTGTCGATCCTGAAGTTCGTTAACGACATCTACAACAACGTATTCCACCGCAACGCTGACGAAGGCGGCAACTACTGGGTCAACCTGATCGAAAAAGGCATCGTGAGCCGTGAAAACGCCTCCCTGGCCATCACCGAAGGCGCTGTAAACGGCTCCAACACCTCGGTACAAGGTCTGGCGGATACCGCCCTGGTTGCCAAGGTCAATGCTGTCGCTACCGACTTCACCAACTCGCTGGACACCATCGCCAAGGTCGTTTCCTTCCAAGGTGACGCTGCTGCCGCCAAGGCTGCCGCCCTGCTGTCGCAAGTTACCGCGACCACCGACCTGACCGCATTCCACACCAACGTGCTGGCAGCTGTCGACGGTCTGATCGTTCCAGTAACCGTTAGCACCGTTCTGACCACCGGCGTTGACACTCTGGTCGGCACCGCAGCCAACGACGTGTTCAATGCAGTTCCAAGCGCAACCAACACCGCGACCCTGACCGCTCTGGACAGCATCGACGGCGGCGCCGGTACCAACACCCTGAACGTGATCGATACCGTTGATGCTGGCCATGCATTCGCGGTTCCTACTTCGGTCACCATTAAAAACATTCAGAATGTGAATGTCACTTCGGCAAACAACAGCATTACTGTTGACACCTCCAGCTTCGTCGGCACTACCGCACTGAAAGTTGCATCGGTTGGCGGCGCTGGCCTGACTGCTGCAGGTACCACCACTGTGACCGAAACTGATTCGGCCCTGACCACCCACGCTGTGACTGTGAACGGTGGCTCTAACGTTACCATCACCGCTCTCGGCGCGACCACTGGCACGATCACTGTAGGCGGCACCACTGCCCCTACCGGCGATGTCGTCATCAATGAAACCGCAGCGATCGCTGGCGGCGCTCAAGCCGGCACGATCACCGTTACCGGTGGCACGACCGTAACCGTAAATGAAACCGGCTCGAGCTCGACGACTGCAGTTCCTGGCACCCCGACCACCGCGACCCAGAGCGCTGTGGTCGTCAACGGCACCGCGATCACCACCGCTGTGAACGTGACTCAGTCGGCTGCTGTCGCTGCTGTTGCTGGTACCGCTGGTATTGCCCAGGTTGACACGCTGACCATCGGCGGCACCCCAGGTGCAGGCGATGTCCTGACTGCTACCGTCAATGGTGTCGTGTACTCGGTCACCCTGACTGCTGGCCAAGCTGCGTCCGTCACGACCGCTGCTGCAGCCCTGGCTGCCGCTATCACCGCTCCTGGCATCACCGTAAGTGCTGCCGCCGCTGGCGCCTTCACGCTGACCGCTGCTGTTCCTGGCACCGCGTTCACCATTTCCTCCGGCGTAACCATTGGCACCGGTACTGGTACCACCAACACCGACGTTCACACGACGGCTAACACCGCCGTCGTCGCTGGCACCTCGGGTCTGGCTAACGGCACTGTTACCATCGCTGACGTGAACGCTGGCAGCGCCACCAAGGCCGCAACCATCGCTTCGGCTACCCTGGCAAACTACGGTGCAGGTTCGTCGATCTCGTCGAACGCTCTGTCGAAACTGAGCCTGAGCGGCACCGCCGGTTCCCTGAACCTGACCAGCGGCCTGACCACCGAAACCGTCAAAACCCTGGCGCTGACCCTGAATGGTCTGAGCGGTGCTAACACCATCACCGACACCAGCAACCACTTCACGACCATCAACGTGACGACCGCTACCAAGGACTCGACCCTGGCTAACTTCGTTGACACCGCAGCTACGGCACTGACCGTTGCCGGTAGCAACGCACTGACCATGACCTCGGTTGGTGGCCTGTCGAACCTGAAAACCATCACCGTCTCCGGCGCTGCTGGCCTGACCGCTGACGTTAGCGCTCTGACCGCAATCACCGACGTGAACGCTGCTGCTTCGACCGGCGCGAACACCGTGACCGTGAACGCCACTCAAACCACCTACGAAGGTGGCTCGGGTGTGGACACCGTCGTGGTATCCGCAGCTGCTACCTCGAAGATCGACGGCGGCGCCGGTTCGGCTGACGTGATCAACCTGGTTGGCGCAGGCGGTACCCTGCTGACCGCTGCAACCGGCGCCAAGCTGGTCAACTTCGAAGTGGTGGACGCTACCGGCGGTACTGGTGTGTTCGACGTTTCCGTACTGACCGGCATCAAAGGCGTGCAAGTTGGCGTAGACGGTGGTTCGGCTGTGACCTTCGCCAACGTCGCTGCTGGCACCTCGCTGTCGCTGCTGGCTAACCCTACTCACCTGGTTACCTACGGTCTGAAGGCTGACACCGCTACCGACAGCATCCAGCTGAACCTGGGTACGTCGAAAACCGCCGGTATCAACTTCGCCAGCGGCGTCAGCATCGGTTCGATCGAAACCGTCAACATCGCCAGCAACGGCACCGTGACGAGCGGCGTCAGCACCGGCACCAACACGGTGGCACTGACCGATACGGCTGTGACCAAGCTGGTAGTTACCGGCGCTGAAAGCCTGACCCTGAATGGTCTGACCAGCAACACCATCACCACCGTTGACGCAACTGGCGTGGCTAAGGGCGCAACCTTCACCCTGACCACTGCTGCCACCGCAATCGCTGGTGCGACTGTCACCGCAGCTAGCGGCAACCTGGTGTTCACCGGCGCAGCCGATGTGGGCAAGACCGACACCATCACCGCTGGCAATGGTAACAACACCATCAGCGAAGCTGCTGGTAACAACATCGTTACCCTGGGTAACGGCACCAACGGCGTAACGCTGGCTGGCGCTGGTAACAACACCCTGGTCGTTGGTACCGGTGCTAACACCGTGGTCGTTGGTTCGGGTCAGAACACGATTACCTTCGGCGCACACGCTTCCGGCACGCTGGATTCGCTGACCGTTGGCGTTGCTACCTCGGCTAACACCTACTCGACCGTTACCGGCCTGCAGCACCTGGACACCCTGGTGCTGGATTCGACCGCTAACACGGTAGTGTTCAACGGTGGTTCCGCTGCTGCCGCTAAGATCTCGCTGAACAACAGCACCGCGCTGTTCGCCGACTACATCGCCCAAGCTAGCTCGGGCAATGGTTCGGCCCACGGTATCGTTAGCTGGTTCCAGTTCGGTGGCAACACCTACGTGGTTGACGACGTTTCGGCTGGCGCTTCGTTCGTGGCCGGCGCTGACAACATCGTTAAACTGGTTGGCCTGGTTGACCTGGCTGCTACCGGTAGCGCTGCTGCAATCGCTGCTCACGGCATCACCCTGTAATAACCGGGACCTGGTCCCAGTTATCTAGAAAAGCCGGGCGCAAGCCCGGCTTTTTTTCATCCCGCGCGGTTGATCCTGCCGTCCTTAGTCGCTACACTGCCTAGATAAACGGCGGTTTGCGCCATTCGTAGCCAAATCCATTTTTTGTGCGTATAAGCTAAAAAAATGTGATGCGCATCACATTTCTTCCTCGTTTTCGGCGATAATCTCTTCGTCCGCTACTCCGTAGCATTTTTTTGTAGAATCCCTCGCTCATTACCTAAAGCATAAGCAGTGGCTGGTTGTGGGTATTCTTCCAGTCGATGAAGACTTGCTTCATCGTTGCACTGCGCAGGCATATATATGAAAAATAACCTTTTAAACAACTCCAAGAGTGAAATTGAACAAGTGCTGCGCAAGTTCAAGAGTACCTTTGTCACGGTCGGTACGTTCAGTGCCGTCAGCAACCTGTTGATGCTGGTGCCGTCGCTGTACATGTTGCAGGTCTATGACCGCGTGCTAGCGAGCCGCAATGAAATTACCTTGCTGATGCTGACGCTGATCATGCTGGGCGCCTACATCGTCATGAGTGCGCTGGACCTGATCCGCAGCTTTGTGCTGATACGGGTCGGCGCCAAGTTCGACATGGAGCTCAACAAGCGTGTTTACACCGCTGCGTTTGAATCCAACCTGAAACGTTCCGGCGGCAACGCTGGACAAGCGCTGGCCGACCTGACCAACCTGCGCCAGTTCTTGACCGGCAATGCGCTGTTCGCATTCTTCGATGCGCCGTGGTTCCCGGTTTACCTCATCGTTATTTTTGTCTTCGAGCCTTCGCTGGGACTGTTCGCTCTGGCCGGCACGATCGTGCTGGTGGTGCTGGCCTATGTCAACGAGCGCGTCACGCACAAGCCTCTGGCCGATGCCAATGGCATGGCGATCATTTCCAATAACCTGGCCAGCAATAATTTGCGGAACGCCGAAGTGATCGAATCGATGGGCATGCTGCCCGATCTGATGGGGCGCTGGTTCAAATTGCACGGCCGTTTCCTGCACCTGCAAGCGGACGCCAGCGAAAAGGCCGGCAAGATCAGCGCCATCACCAAGTTTGTGCAAGTGTCGCTGCAGTCGCTGGTACTGGGTCTGGGCGCGCTGCTGGTTTTGGAAAACAAGATTACCCCCGGCATGATGATTGCCGCTTCGATCCTGGTGGGCCGCGCGCTGGCGCCGGTGCAGCAGCTGATCGGCGTATGGAAGTCGTTCGCCAGCACGCGTAGTGCTTACGAACGGCTGAATAAGCTTTTGGCCGACAATCCGGAACGCGCAGTCGGTATGGCGCTGCCGAAGCCGCAAGGCATGCTGACCGTGGAGAACGTCACGTCGGCGCCACCGGGTACGGCGGTGGCGGTGCTGAAGGGCGTCAGCTTTGCTGTCCAGCCTGGCGACGTGATGGGCGTTATCGGTCCTAGCGGTTCCGGTAAATCGACCTTGGCCCGTCTGTTGGTGGGCGTTTGGCCGGCGATGGTAGGCAAGGTGCGCCTTGATGGCGCGGATATCTACCAGTGGAATAAGGGCGAGTTGGGCCCGAATCTGGGTTACCTGCCGCAAGACGTTGAATTGTTCGGCGGTAGCATCAGCGAGAACATCGCCCGCTTTGGCGAGGTGGATGCGGACAAGGTGGTGCTGGCTGCGAAACGCGCCGGCGTCCACGACATGATTTTGCATTTCCCTAAAGGTTACGACACCTTGATGGGCGAGGGCGGCGCAGGTTTGTCCGGCGGACAGCGCCAGCGTATCGGCCTGGCGCGCGCCATGTATGGCGATCCGTCGGTGTTGGTGCTCGATGAGCCGAACTCCAATCTGGATGACGTCGGCGAAGCCGCGCTGCTCATGGCGATCAACGATTTGCGCGCCCGCGGCAAAACCATTGTGCTGATTACCCATCGCACCAGCATCATCAGTGCCACGACCAAGCTGCTGTTGTTGCGCGACGGCGTTGTCACCGCTTTCGGTGCGACCAGCCAGGTGTTGGCGGCGTTGCAGGAGGCGCAGAACGCTCACATGCAACAGCAGGCGGCGGCACAGCAGGCGGCCCAGCAACAAGCCGGCCAGCAGCAGTCGGCACAGCAGGCTGAGCAGCAACTGGTCGCCCAGCAGCAGGCAGCACAGCAACAGGCCGCCCCGCAAAATGCGGCACCAACGGAACAGGATTAAATCATGTCGAATCTCATTACCAAGAAAGAAGCTCCGGTGGAGGTCATTAGCCATGACGTCACTCCACTGACGGTTAACACGGATGCCGGGTCATATGCCAGGATGGGTTGGATCATTGTGTTGTGCGGCGTGCTGGGTTTCCTGGCTTGGGCTATTTTCGCCCCGCTCGATAAAGGTGTGCCGCTGCCTGGAACACTGGCTAGCGAGTCCAGCCGCAAGTCCATCCAATCGCTGCCGGGCGGGATCGTGCAGGACATCCTGGTGAAGGATGGCGATGTGGTCAAGGCGGGCCAGGTGTTGGTGCGTATGAATAACGTCCAGACAAAAGCTGCGCTGGAAACCACTCGCGCGCAATATTTGTCCAGCCGCGTGACCGCTGCCCGCATGCAATCCGAGCTCCTTGGGCAGTCGGCCATCACGTTGCCGGCATCGCTCAACCAGTACAAGGATGATCCGCGCCTGGTCGAGAACCTGGCGGTACAAAGCCAATTGATGAATTCCCGCCGCATGGCGCTGCAAAGCGAACTGGGCGGTGCGGATGAGAACATAGCCGGCTTGGGACTGCAAATCGCCGGCGTGCAGGAATCGCTGGCGGCCAAGAAGGAACAAAAAGCACTGCTGAAGCAGCAGCTGGATGATACGCGCGAGCTGGCCAAGGACGGCTATATCGCCCGTAACCGTTTCCTGGAACTGGAACGTACCTATGCGCAGATCAATGGTGCGATTTCCGAAGACATCGGGAATATCGGACGCTCGCAGCGTCAAATCTCCGAAATGAAATTCCGCAAACTGCAGCGCACTCAGGAATACCAGAAAGAACTGCGCAGCCAATTGAGCGATGTGCAGAAAGAAGCCGATGCGCTGGAAAGCCGTCTGCAAAGCCAAACCTTCGATTTCGCCAATGTGGAAATCAAATCGCCGGTGGCCGGTACCGTGGTGGGTTCGAGCGTGTTCACGCGCGGCGGCGTGGTCGGTGCCGGCGCACGCCTGATGGAAATTGTTCCCAGCAATGATACGTTGGTGGTGGAAGGACAGCTGGCTGTCAATCTGATCGACAAAGTTCACCCGGGCCTGAAAGTGGATTTGATCTTCTCGGCATTCAACGCGAACAAGACGCCGCATATTCCTGGCGAAGTGATCCAGGTGGCCGCCGACCGTACCGTGGATGAGCGTACTGGCCAGGCGTACTACAAGGTCCGCTCGCGCGTCACGCCGGAAGGCGCCAAGCTGATCGCTGACAAGAAACTGAATGTCGTGCCCGGCATGCCGGTCGAGATGTTCGTCAAGACGGGCGAGCGCTCGATGATGAGCTATCTGCTGAAGCCGATCTTCGATCGCGCCAAGACTTCAATGACGGAGGAGTAACCGTGGCCAAGATGTCAAAAGCACAGCCGCGTCGGTTTGCGGCCATGATGGCGAAGGCTTGCGTTGCCGGAGTCCTACTGCAAGCTTCGGGCGCTCACGCGCTTGGCTTCCTGCAGGCTTACGAGGCGGCGCTGAAAAACGATCCGACCTTCCGTTCGGCGTATTACACCAATGAGGCTGGCAAGGAAAACAAGGCGCTGGGTTTGGCCAACCTGTTGCCGAATCTGAGTGGTGGTTATAGCGCCAGCCAGAACCGTACAACGTTGACGCAAGCTGAACACGTTGTGCCGTACGATTATATTTCGCGTTCAGCGACCGTGCAGTTACGGCAGCCCTTGTTCAATCTCGACGGCTGGGCACGCTTCAAGCAAGGCAAGGCGCAGACCGCGTATGCGGCCTCGGTGTACGACAGCCAGCGGCAGGAAGTCATTTTCCGTGTAGCCAACGCGTATATCGACCTGCTGTTCAAGGAAGACCTGCTGGCGCTCGCCACCGTCGAGCGCGACATGTATGCGGAGCAGCGCAAGGTCAACGACCGCATGTTCAAGAATGGTGAGGGCACCAAGACCGACATGCTGGAAACCCAGGCCCGGCTCGATGGCGCGGAAGCTCAAGTGCTGGAGTACACGGAAAATTTAATGGTGTCGCGCGAGACGTTAGCGACCATCATTGGAGGCGAGGTGGGAGAAGTCGACCGTTTGTCGCCGGACTTCCGCATTCGTCCAAGCGACGGCCAGACGTTCGAGTACTGGAAGCAGATCGCGATTGAAACCAATCCCGATATCAAAGCGATGTCGTTGAATGTGGAAATCGCGCACCAGGAATATAACAAGGCACGCGCAGCGTTTGCGCCGCGCGTCGACTTCGTAGCGACTTACGGCAAGACCGCGTCGGATGCAATCTCGACCGTAAATCAGGACCAGACCATTCGCAGCATCGGTGTCCAGGTGAATGTCCCCCTGTATTCTGGCGGCCAGCTCAGCGCGCAAAAACGCCAGACGGTAGCAAATGAGGAAAAAGCCAAGGCCGATTTGCAGGCACAGATCGATAAGGTCTTGCTGGAATTGCGCAAGGATTATGGCGTCATGTTCAGCAGCGTCAAGCGCGTGGATGCGCTGATGAAGTCGGTTGCTTCGGCCGAGTTGCTGATCACTGCAACGGAGCAGAGCATTAAAGGCGGAATACGTATCAACCTCGATGCATTGAACGCCAAACAGCAGCTCTACACCGCGAAGCGTGATCTGGCCCAGGCGCGCTACAACTATCTGCTGACTTCGCTGCGCATGCGGGCCTCCGTTGGGACGCTCGGTGACAGCGATGTGCGCGAGATCGCGGCATATTTCCACTAAGCCGTATCGAATAGCGAAGAAACGATATGGACGATGAAATTGAAGTCACCGTGGACGGCATCAGCTACAAGCTCAGCGAGCTGAGCGAGGCGGCGCAGGAGCAGGTCGCCAACCTGCGGTTTGTCGATGCGCAGATGGCCGAGCTGAACGCCAAGCTGGCGGTGTTCCAGACCGCCCGCAACGCCTACCAGTCGGTGCTGCAGCAACTGGTGCCGCGCGTGCCGCAATAAACCCTGCAACAACGACCCATACAACAACGGCGCCCTCGTGGCGCCGTTGTTGTTACTTCTTGCCGTAGCAGTGCGGGCAGGATTTCTCGTACACGTATTCCGGCGACAGCTGCTGGCGCGGCGTGACCACCGAACGGCAGACGAAGCATTGCACGGTCTCGGTCGGTTCCAGTTTCGGATTGAGCGCGGTGCGGTAGTCGAATACGAAGCAGTCGCCGGTGTAGTGGGCGCCGCCGACTTCCTCGAAGTACTTCAGGATGCCGCCTTCAAGCTGGTACACGTTCTCGTAGCCGATGTTCTGCATGTGGATGGCGGCCTTTTCGCAGCGGATGCCGCCGGTGCAGAAGGTGACCACGGTCTTGCCGGCGAAGTCGTCCTTGTGGGCGGCGATCACTTCCGGGAACTCGGTGAACTTCTTGATGCGGTAGTTGACCGTGTTGTCGAAGGTGCCGACGTCGACCTCGAAATCGTTGCGGGTGTCGACCATGACCACCGGCTGGCCGTTGTCGTCGACGCCGTTGTCGAGCCAGCGCTTGAGCGTGGCCGCTTCAACGAAGGGCGCGCGGCCTTCCTCCGGTTTGATCAGCGGCATGCGCATGGTGATGATTTCTTTTTTGATCTTCACCAGCATGCGCTTGTGCGACTGCTCGGTCGAATAGCTTTCCTTCACTTCCAGGTCGGCGAAGCGGGCGTCGCTGCGGACCCAGGCCAGGAACTCGTCGATGTGGCTGCGCGGGCCGGACAGGAACATATTGATGCCTTCCGGCGTCAGCAGGATGGTGCCTTTCAGGCCCAGCCGCTGGCAGATGTCCTGGTACAGCGGGCGCATCGCCTCGGTGTCGTTGAAGGTGACGAATTTGTAGGCGGCGATGTTGACGTGAGCGGCAGCGGCAGCGGTGGCGGCGGCATGCGCTTCAGCTTGTAAAGCAGTATTAGCGTGCATGGTGGAGATGATCAAAAAATATGAAGAGCCGGTATTATACGCGCTTTTTGTGCTTAAAAAACAGGCAGGTTCTCGAATTAAGTGCTAGGCTTTTACTACCAATGTAGTCAGGAGGAGATGATGGCGGAAAGTACCTCGGTTCGCATTAATCAGGATTTATATGAGCTCGCCAGGCAGGATGCGGCGCTGGAGCACCGCACGGTCGCCGGCCAGATCGAGTTTTGGGCGCGAGTAGGGCGTGCGGCCCTGGACAACCCGGATTTGCCGGTCAGCTTCGTTGCGGAATCGCTGGCGTCCCTGGCGGAACCTCGTGATCAGGCGCAGCCGTTCGTTCCGCTCGATAGCCGGGCATCCAGAAGTTATTAAGCGGCGTGGCTGGGGTTCTTGGGCGCCAGCGCGGCCACATCGATGGAAATGACCGCCCAAATCCAACCGGCAAACTCAGGATTTGCATGATGTTCCGTGAAGGAGCGCGCTTGGGGAGCATCGCCGCCGTCCTCAATTACAGTCGTCAGCCAGAGTTCCGCAGCTTCACAAGCGTTGTCGATTGCTTCATCCAAAGTGTCGCCGGCTGAGAAGCAACCGGGAAGATCGGGTATGACAACGCCAAATGCATGCGTTGCGTCACCGGGCTCGATTGCGATTGGATACCTCATGATGATGTCCTATTTCAGTCCAGCTTGCTTGAGTAGCTTGTGTACCAAGCCTGTGCCAAGATCCTTTTTCGGATGAGGCACGCTGATGTGGCCGCTCCGCAATGGATGTGCGTAAATGTGATGGGAACCCCGGACGTTGCGGAGTATCCACCCAGCTCGCTCAAGCCGCTTGATCAGGTCTGCGCTGTTCATGCGTCTATCGTACTCACAGCGTAACACCGGATGCCGAGCTGGCGCAAACGCGGCCGCAAATCAGATTCATCGCACCCGGCCGCCGCACGGTAAAATAGCTGGTTATTGAACCAGCATTGAGCCGCGTATGAACATGGTAGCAAACGAACAAGCAGTGGCGCCGGCAGCGGCTGTCCCGACCGGGCCGGATTTCGTCCACCTGCGGGTGCACTCGGAATATTCCATCGTCGACGGCCTGGTCCGCATCGACGACCTGGTCGCCACCGCCGCCAAGGACAAGCAGGCGGCGCTGGCCGTCACCGACCTGTCCAATATGTTCGGCATGGTCAAGTTCTACAAGGCCGCGCGCGGCAAGGGCATCAAGCCGGTGGTCGGGGTCGACGTCTGGATCACCAACGACGACAACCGCGACAAGCCGCACCGCCTGATGTTGTTCGCCAAGAACCGCATGGGCTACCTGCAGCTGTGCGAGCTGCTGTCGCAAGCCTGGCTCACCAACCAGTACAAGGGCCGCGCCGAGATCCGCACCGAGTGGCTCGTCGAGCTCACCTCCAAGACCTACGCGCTGCTGCCCGACGACAGCCCGGCCAACGGCCTGATCGCGCTGTCCGGCGCGCACTTCGGCGACGTCGGCATGGCGATCGAGAACGGCAACCCGGCGCTGGCCGAACAGAACGCCGAGAAGTGGGCGCGCATCTTCCCCGGCCATTTCTACATCGAGATCCAGCGCGCCGGCCAGCCCAACCAGGAGGCCCAGGTGCGCCACGCGGTGGCGCTGGCCGCCAAGCTGGGCCTGCCGGTGGTGGCGACCCATCCGGTGCAGTTCATCCGCCAGGACGAGTTCATCGCCCACGAGGCGCGCACCTGTATCGCCGAGGGCGAGATGCTGGCCAATAACAAGCGCGTGCGCCGCTTCAACGAGCAGATGTGCTTCATGTCGCAGGCGCAGATGCGCGAGCTGTTCCACGACCTGCCGGCCGCGTTGCAGAACTCGGTGGAGATCGCCAAGCGCTGCAACCTGACGCTGACCCTGGGCAAGCCGCAGCTGCCGAACTTCCCGACGCCGGGCATGACCATCGACGACTTCCTGCGCGCGGAAACCAAGAAAGGCCTGGAGGAACGCCTGGAGCAGCTGTACCCGGACCCGGTCAAGCGCGAGCAGCAGCGCCCGCGCTACGAGGCGCGCCTGGAGTTCGAGAACAACACCATCATCAACATGAAGTTCCCCGGCTACTTCCTGATCGTGGCCGAGTTCATCCAGTGGGGCAAGAACAACGACGTGCCGATCGGGCCGGGACGGGGCTCGGGCGCGGGCTCGCTGGTGGCATACGCGCTCAAGATCACCGACCTCGATCCGCTCAAGTACAACCTGCTGTTCGAGCGCTTCCTGAATCCCGAACGCGTTTCGATGCCCGACTTCGACATCGACTTCTGCCAGGAAAAGCGAGAGCTGGTGATCCAGCACGTCAAGGACCTGTACGGCCGCGACGCGGTGTCGCAGATCGCCACCTTCGGTACCATGGCGGCCAAGGGCGCGATTCGCGACGTCGGCCGCGTGATGGACTTCGGCTACAACTTCTGCGACGGCGTCTCCAAGCTGATCCCGTTCAAGCCGGGCAAGCCGGTGTCGATCGCCGAGGCGATCGAAGAGGAACCGATGCTCAAGGAGCGCCAGCAGAACGAGGAGGAGGTGGCCCAGCTGCTGGACCTGGCGCAGCAGGTCGAGGGCATCACCCGCAACATCGGCATGCACGCCGGTGGCGTGCTGATCGCGCCGGGCAAGCTGACCGACTTCTGCCCGCTGTACACGCAGGGCGGCGACGCCGGCGTGGTGTCGCAGTACGACAAGGACGACGTCGAGGCGGTCGGCCTGGTGAAGTTCGACTTCTTGGGCTTGACCACGCTGACCATCCTGGACCGCGCGGTTCGCTACATCAAGGCGCTCGATCCGGCCGAGGCCGAGTTCGACCTGTCCAAGCTGCCGCTCAACGACCGGCCGTCCTACGAGCTGCTGACCAAGGCCAAGACCGTGGCCGTGTTCCAGCTGGAGTCGCGCGGCATGCAGGGCATGTTGAAGGACGCGCGTCCCGACCGCTTCGAGGACATCATCGCGCTGGTGGCGCTGTACCGTCCGGGTCCGATGGACCTGATCCCTGACTTCTGCAAGCGCAAGCACGGCGAGAAGTTCGACTATCCCGATCCGCGCACCGAGTCGATCCTGTCCGAAACCTACGGCATCATGGTGTACCAGGAGCAGGTGATGCAGATGGCGCAGATCGTTGGCGGCTACTCGCTGGGCGGCGCCGACATGCTGCGCCGCGCGATGGGTAAGAAAAAAGCCGAGGAGATGGCCGAGCACCGCGAGATCTTCCGCGCCGGCGCCGCCAAGGACGGCCTGTCGGCCGAGAAGGCCGACGAGATCTTCGACTTGATGGAAAAGTTCGCGGGCTACGGCTTCAACAAGTCGCACGCCGCCGCGTACGCGCTGCTGTCCTACCACACGGCCTACCTGAAGGCCCACCATCCGGCCGCGTTCATGGCGGCCAATATGTCGCTGGCGATGGAGGACACCGAGAAGGTCAAGATCCTGGTCGAGGACGCGATCGACATCTGCGGCCTGACCATCCTGCCGCCGGACATCAACAAGTCCGACTTCCGCTTCATGCCGGACGGCCCGCCGCCTTCGGTGACCGGCAAGAAGGTCACGCAGATCCGCTACGGCCTGGGCGCCTGCAAGGGCGCCGGCCAGAACGCGATCGAGGCCATCATCGCGGCGCGCACCGCCGGCGGCCCGTTCACCAGCCTGTTCGATTTCTGCAAGCGCGTGGACAAGAAGCAGATCAACCGCCGCACCATCGAGTCGCTGATCCGCGCGGGCGCCTTCGACTGCCTGGCGATCGATCGCGCCATCCTGCTGGCCACGGTCACCTTCGCGATGGAGTGCGCCGACCAGGAAGCCAAGGCGGCCAACCAGGTGAGCCTGTTCGGCGGCGACGATTCCGACCTGGTGGCGCCGCCCGAATACGTGAAGGCCGCGCCGTTCACCGACCGCCAGAAGCTGGCCGAGGAAAAGATCGCGCTGGGCTTTTACTTGTCCGGCCACATGTTCGATTCGTTCGCGCCGGAAGCGCGCCGCTTCGCCCGCACCAAGCTGGCCGAGCTGGAGCCGTCGCGCGAGCCGCGCATGTTGTGCGGCGTGATCACCGGCATCCGCCCGCAGATGACCCAGCGCGGCAAGATCCTGATCGTCACGCTGGACGACAAGACGGCGGTGGTGGAGGTTACCGTCTACAGCGAGGTGTTCGAGGAGAACAAGCGCATGTTCAAGGACGACGAGTTCCTGGCCGTGGTCGGCAAGGTGTCGGAGGACCGCTTCTCGGGCGGGCTGCGCATCTCGGCCGAGAAGGTGTTCGACATCGTCACGGCGCGCATCAACTATGGCAAGCAGCTGGGCATGGCGCTGCCGGCCTCGGTGGACGTGCGCAAGATGGCCGAGGTGCTGGCGCCGCACCGCCACGCGGATGGCTTGCCGGTGTCGGCGCGCATCACGCCGCAGGGCGTGGGCTGCGTGGTGCAGCTGGGCGAAGCGTGGCGCGTGGCGCCGTCGGACGAGCTTCAGCTGGCGCTTCAGCAGGTGCTGGGCGCCAAGGACGTGGCGATCGACTACGGATAACCCCCAACCGAAGGGGGTCTGACCCCGTACGGGGTCAGACCCCGGTCACTGGTGTGCGGGGTTACAGCTGGCCGTCGAGGCTGGTGATGGCATACCCCTTGGCGCCGATCTGCTCCAGGGGGTGGACGATGTGGTAGCGGGGCAGGTCGTCGCGCGCGTCGTCGACCTCGACGTGCCGCGCTTCAGGGTGCCAGTCGGTATTGGTGGCTTCCTCGGGGATGGGTTTGCCCTCCGGCACAGCCAGGTAGCTGTGTTTGCCTTTTGCTTCATCTCGGTAATAAATATCCACACGCATGGTATTTCTCCTTGGACGAAAGGCCCATGGTACCGGATTTTTCAGGCCAGTGCGTATTCGTCGCCGTCGTGTGCGGTGACCGTCAGGGTGCTGTAGTTCTGGCTCAACGGTGTCGGCACGGTCTCGAAGCGCGGCGCGCTCAGGCCGGCGCGGATGACCGCGCTCAGGGCCAGCAGCGTCTCGTGGCGCTTGCGCGCCTCCGAGCGCTTCTTCGACGCGATCGCCGCCAGGTCCGGCGGCGCGATGGCCTCGCACGGCAGGCGCCAGTCGCCGTCGGCGCGGCGGGCGGCGTCCAGCTCCTGCCACAAGGTATCGTAGTCGGCGTGCACCTTGCCCTGGCGGGTGGCGCCGCATACCACGCGGTTGGCGTTGCTGACCAGGCGCAGCTCGGCGCAGCCGTAGTCGTGGCCGATCTGGCTGAGCAGCTTGACCATCATATTGGTCGGCCTCAGGCCGTGCAGCTCGCGGGTGGCGTCCTTGATCCGTTGCAGGCCCAGCTCGCTCTTCGACCCCTGCATGCAGCCCACGCTCAGCACCATGCCGCGCACGCCCTGCTGGAAGGAGAACGCGCAACTGTAGACCAGCCCGTCGTCCTGGTACAGCTGCAGCACCAGTTCGCCTTCGCGCTCCATCGGCTCGATGGCGGACAGGCGGATCTGGTAGGGCAGGCCGGACTTGCCCTCGATGCCGCCCAGCACCACCGAGCCGCGCGCGGCGCGCACCGTCAGCGGCCCCAGGCCCTGGCGGAAGATGAAGCGGTAGTGTTGTTGCAGCAGGTCGACGCGCTCGGCGCAGCCCATGGTGTTGCTCAGGTAGGGACGGTAGATCTTGTACAGCAGGCGCGGACGGGCCTTGACCAGTTCCATGAACAGCGGATGGGAGTTGAGCAATTGCAGCCAGCCGCCGGTGGCCTGGCGGTGCAGCATCGCGCGCAGCGACAGCTTGAGCGATTCGCGGACTTGCTTCAGGCCGTTGAAGCCGGCCACGCCGGAGCGGATAGTGATTAACTGCGACATCGAACGACTCTCATCAAAAGCGGCTGCAGGGGTGGCGCGGCGCGGTGGCTCAATATCGTCCCGGCAACGGTAGGTGCCATTACGACATGTTTGCAGTGTAAATCCTGTGTAACGTATTGTAAATTGGGGTAAAGGCTTACGGTTTTCCCTTAATAATTGCCGCTTAGGAAAACCAAGTGTTGTATAGAGGCGAAAGCGCAGGCCTAAGGGGAACCCGTAGTTGTAAAAAGCAATGCGGGATGAATTCCGGCAATGCATAATGCTACATAACGATACAAAGCCCCGTATGTCACCTTCCCGTCTGCGCCACCTGGAAATCCCCGCCTTCGTGGCGCTCTATCTGCTGTTCGATTGGGCCACGTATATCGACCCGTTCTACGGCCTGAACATCACGCCGTGGAATCCCGATCCGGCGCTGGGCCTGGTGTTCTGGCTGCGCCATGGCTGGCGTGCGGCGCCGGCGTGGTTTGTGGCGCTGCTGTGCGGCGAGCTGCTGGTGCGCGGCGTGCCGGCCGGCTGGGCGGTGAGCGTGCTGGGCGCGCTGTGGCTGACCGTGGGCTACGGTTTGCTGGGCGCGGCGCTGCGGCGCCAGTTCGGCGACGGCGGCGTGTTCGACAGCCGCGACCGCATGTTCCAGTGGCTGCTGATCGTGGTGGCCGGCACCATGATCAACGACCTCGGCTATATCTCGCTGCTGTCGGCGGCCGGCTTGATCCCGGCCGGGCAGTGGGGCGAGGCGGTGCTGCGTTTCGGCATCGGCGACATGGTCGGGGTGCTGGTGTCGATGCCGCTGATCTGGATGCTGTCGAGCGCGGCCGGCCGGCGGCGCTTGCGGGCGACGGTGTGGCGGGCCGAGACGCTGGGCTACCTGGCGCTGGCGATCTGCGTGCTGTACATGGTGTTCGGCACCATCGCCACCTCGGAGTTCAAGCATTTTTATTTCTTGTTCCTGCCGGTGATCTGGGCCGCGTTCCGCCAGGGCCTGTTCGGCACGGCGCTGATCGTGTTCGTGCTGCAGGCCGGCATCGGCGCGCTGGTCAAGTGGAACCACGCGGTCAACATCGCCGTGCACGAGTTGCAGATGCTGGACGCGGTGCTGGCGCTGGTGGGCTTTTCGATCGGCATCGCGGTGGACGAGCTGCGCAAGGTCGCGAGCGAGCTCAAGCAGACGATGCGGCTGGCGGCGGCCGGCGAGATGGCGGCCGCGCTGGCGCACGAGTTGAACCAGCCGTTGACGGCGCTGAGCGCCTACGGCAAGGCCTGCGAATTTCTGCTGGAGCGGGGCGAGAGCGGCGACGCGCTCAAGGGGCCGATCCAGCGCATGATCGCCGAATCGGGCCGGGCCGCCGAAGTGGTGCGGCGGCTGCGCGATTTCTTCCGCACCGGCGCGATGAAGCTGGAGGCGGTCGAGCCCGGCCAGCTGGTGGCGGGCATCAGCCAGCAGTTCTTCGCCCAGATGCGCGAGCACGGCGTCGAGCTGAAGGTGGGCGAGATCCCGCCGCTGCCCATCCTGGCGGACCGGCTGCAGCTGGAGCTGGTGCTGCGCAACCTGCTGGCCAACGCGCTGGAGGCGGTGCAGGAACAGCCGCCGGGCGCGCGCCGCATCACGGTCACCGGCGAGCGGCTGGACGGCAAGCGCCGCGGCGGCAAGCTGCGCAAGGGCGGCTGCCTGCAGCTGACGGTGGAGGACAGCGGCAAGGGGGTGTCGGCCGCGCTGGCGGCGCGCCTGTTCGAGCCGTTCGTGTCGTCCAAGGCCAGCGGGCTGGGCCTGGGGCTGGTGCTCAGCCGCGCCATCATGGAGGCGCACGGCGGCTCGCTGTGGGCCGAGGTGGACGATCATGGCATTTTCAGGTTGGCGCTGCCGTTGGGGCGTCCTTTGGAGCAGGATGGAGAGCAGGTGAGCTATGCAGCATGATTTAACCGTATTCATCGTCGACGACGACCCGTCGGTGCGCGACGCGCTGAGCCTGCTGCTGGGCGTGCGCGGCTACCGCACCGCGATGTTCGCCAGCGGCGAGGCCTTCCTGCAGGCGTGGCAGCCGGCGTGGCGCGGCTGCATGCTGATCGACATCCGCATGTCCGGCATGGACGGCCTGAGCCTGCAGATGGAATTGCGGCGGCGCGACTGCCGCATCCCGGTCATCATCATGAGCGGGCATGGCGACGTCAGCATGGCGCGCGCGGCGTTCAAGGCCGACGCGGTGGACTTCCTGGAGAAACCGGTCGACGACGGCAAGCTGATCGCCGCCATCGACGAGGCGCTGGCGCGCGCGCGCAGCGTGCACACGGAACAGCAGCGGCGCAGCCGCAGCGACACCCTGCTGAGCGAGCTGACGCCGCGCGAGCGGGAGGTGATGGACTTGGTGGTGATGGGCCGCCACAACCGGGAGATCGGGCCGGCGCTGGGCATCAGCGTGCGCACGGTGGAAGTGCACAAGGCGCGGCTGATGGCCAAGCTGGGGGTCGACAACGTCGCCGACCTGGTGCGCATTACGATGCAGGACTAGCCGTCGTCCCCGCGCAGGCGACGGACATGTTGTATGGATCCCCGCCTGCGCGGGGACGGCGGCTCAGGCCGGCACCAGCGCCTCGGCGCGCCACGATTCCACCACTTCCAGCACCTGTTGCGGCGTGATCGCCAGCATGCAGGTGCAGCGCGCCGCGTCCTCGCAGTGGCCGCAGGCGACCTGCGTGCACAGGCTGCGCGCGCGCGGACCCAGCGCGCCCCAGCGCACGATGTCGATCGGCTTGAGCGGCGGGAACAGGCCCAGCGCCGGCCGCCCCAGCGCGGACGCCAGGTGCAGCGGCCCGGTGCCGCTGGCGATCAAGCCGTCGCAGCCGCCGATCAGCGCGGTGAAGCCATCCAGGTCCAGCTCCCCGCACAGATTCTCCACATTCGGCAAGGCCAGCAGGGCCGGCGCCTGCTGCGCCAGCAGTTCGCCCTCGGCCTTGCTGCCGGTCACCAGCACCCGCACGCCCTCGACCCCGCGCAGCAACTCGGCCAGCGCCGTGTAGTGCTGCAGCGGCCATTCGCGGCCGTTGCCGTTGGACTTCGGATGCAGGATCAGCTTGAAGCCGGGGCCGGCCAGCAGCGCGTCGGCGGCCGGATGGCGCGGCGTGTTCAGGCCGTACATGGTCTTTAACAGTTCCAGCGGCGGCTCGTAGTCCACGCCCAGCGGCAGCAGCAGCTTGAAGTTCAGCTGCGCCTCGTGCAGCGGCGAGTTGGCCCGGCTGAACGTGGCCAGGCGGTTGCAGTGGTACCAGTGGTGGATGCGGTGGCTGCTGCCGATGCGGCGTTCGATGCCGGCGCGGCGCGCGGCCGCCGCCAGCGTGCGCATCGGGAAGGTGAAGATCATCGTGTCGCAGCCGCTGCGCGCCAGGCCGTCGGCCCAGTCGTCGCCCAGCTCTTCCTGCGTCAGCACCCGGTCCACGTGGCGGCACTGCGCCACCACGGCGGCGGCGTAGCGGCGGCACAGGAACACGATCTCGGCCTGCGGATACAGCTGCTTCAGGTAGCCGGCCAGCGGCAGGGTCAGCACCACGTCGCCGATGTTGTCGGTGCGGGCGATCAGGATGCGGCGCGGCACCGGCGCCGGGTATTGCGCGGCCAGGCACATGCCCACCAGGCTGCACACCATCATGACGTAAAACACTTTCGTCATCATCAGCCAGAACATCACGTCGGTCAGGCCGAAACCCATGAAGGCCACCACCACCACCATGCCGGCCAGGGCCAGCGGGCGCTGGCCGCGGTCCGCGCTGCGCAGCTGGCGGGAGAAGAAGCGCAGCGGCGCCACATACATCAGGATCAGCAGGCTGAAGTCCAGCAGGCCGCCGGTGGCCAGGCAGTTCAGCATGTCGTTGTGGCTGCTGCTATAGGTTAGCGCCGGCGACTGCTGCAGACGGCCCTGGGCCGCCAGCGCATGCAGCGCCACGTCGAACTGGTCGCGGCCCACGCCCAGCCATGGATGTTCGAGGAACATCATGACCGACGCCTTCCACAGCTCCAGGCGGATGCCGACCGAGGTGGTGGCGTCGCCCAGCGCCAGGTAGCGCTGGATTTCGGCCAGCGCCTGTCCGATCCGTCCGGCCACGCCGGTGGCCGGTATGGCCAGCGCCAGCACGACCAGCGCCAGCAGCGCGGCGCCCACCACCAGCAGGCGGCGGCCGTACAGCTGCACGCCGTAGCGGACGATCGGGATCGCGACCAGCGGCAGCGCCAGCCAGCCGCCGCGCGAGGCCGACAGCATCGAGGCCAGCAGGCCGCACACCAGGCCGACGCCGGGCAGCCAGGCCATGCGCGTGTGGCGCAGGTCGGTCAGGCCGCACAGCGACATCAGGCCGCAGGCCAGCGCCAGGTCGCCAAAGGTGATCTCATGGTGGGTGAAGCCGATCGCGCGCTCCATGCCGAGCACGGTCACCTGGTACAGCGCAACCACGGCCGCCAGCACGGCGGCCAGGCACAGCCCCAGCCAGAAGTGGCGGGCGCGCGGGCGCAGGTAGTAGACCACGCCGATGCAGCTCAGGCCGAACAGCAGGCGCGACGGCCCGTCCAGCGTGCTCAGGCGCTGGTGGTCCACCGCCAGCCGCACCAGCGACACCAGGAAGTAGCCGCCAAAGGCCAGCACCACGCCGCCGATGTCGTTCCAGTGGCGCTGGTACAGCGGCAGCAGCGTGCGGCCGCGGCGGATCAGCAGCAGCAGGATCAGCAGCTGGACAATGCCGAGGCCGAGCTTGCTCGACAGCGCCAGCGCCGGCAGCAGGAAGATCATGGTCGAGGAGAGCGGACCGCCATATTCGGTGTGCGGCGTCGAGGGGCTGGCTGGGGTCATGGTCACGCGGTCGGGGCGGCGGGGGCCGGCAAAAAGGCTGATTATAGCAGCATGGCCGGGCCCTTCCAGCGGCGGTCCCGGCTTGTGGCGGGGGCCGCGATGGGCGATAATCGAGCCGGCATGGGCCACCGGCCTGACGATGAAAGATTCCGTGTTACCCGATAAAACCGTCACCGCCGGGACCGCCCCGCGCACCCTGGTCATTTCCCCCAACTGGATCGGCGACGCCGTCATGGCCCAGCCGCTGCTGCAACTGCTGCGCGCCGCCCATCCCGGGCGGCCGATCGACGTGCTGGCGCCGCCGGCGGTGTCGCCCGTGTGGCGCCAGATGGCCGAGGTCGACGAGGTGCTGGAAACCCCGTTCCGCCACGGCGCGCTGCAACTGAAGGAGCGCTGGAAGTACGCGCGCCTGCTGCGCCAGCGCGGCTACGCCGACGCCTATGTGCTGCCCAATACCATCAAGTACGCGCTGATCCCCTGGCTGGCCGGCACCAAGCGCCGGGTCGGCTACAAGGGCGAGAGCCGCCACGGCCTGATCAACGTGATGCACCACGACGACACGCCGCCCCGGCCGATGGTGGCGTTCTACGCCGCGCTGGCCGGCGCGCCGCTGGCGCCGCCGCCGGCCGGCGC